>JAHEDF010000001.1:10316-41648 GCA_024641365.1 Planctomycetota bacterium
AACATACCACCATACAATGCGTCCATTTGTATATCAGAGGTAGTGCCACCGAGTCGTTCCGAAATTGATTGTGCATAGGCACTGTCGGGATCAGCTTTTTTTGTACCGCCAAAAAACGTGTAATCGAAGTCGGTGGATAAAAAATCGTCAACAAATCCACTTATTTTTGCCCCGTCTACTGATACTTGACCATCTCTTAAGCGAATGGGGTAAATTGATTGTGGTAAAAATACCGGCGTACGTGCAGGATCATTATCTTGTAAATCATTATATAATCCGGCAGGAACTTTTACGCGACCTGCCTGTACCACCAGTGATTGATGAAACGTATATTCGGCGAAAGCCCAATCCAAGCGTGGATCGCCATTTTCGTAACGACCTAAATCGCGTAAATATAATTGAGCACCAATTCGCACGCGATCCCATGGTCGCAGACTCGCATTCATAGCAGCTTCATAAAAATCTGTTGAGCCATCTAATGAATCTGCAGCTAAATAATTATTTCCCCACGTGCGAAAATAACCAAAACTAACAAATCCATGTGCCTCCAAACGCACCCGCTCTGCTATATCTTGGGCGGTTTCCTCAACCGCATGCAGCTGCGTACCACCAAACCACAACATCGACGCGCTCACTGCCGCTATGCTCAGGCAGTGGAGTGGCTGCCTATCAGTAGGACTCGTCGTCAATTGCCAAAATTGCCGATAATGTGCCAAAAACGCCTCTTTATACGCATACTGTCCTACCCGCGAAAGGTACAACTGCAATGTATTGCCCCGCGCCATGGTACACCACGATGGCACACGTGCACAATACCCCCTACGCCCATGAAATGTCGATCGCTTTACAAGCCGCACGCGAAGCAGGGGCTACCGCACTTAACATGCAAGCTGCTATCGAAGCAACACGTAAAGATGACGGTTCACCCGTAACGCCAGGTGATCTTGCTGCTGACGCCGTGGTGCGACACTACCTCGCCCTGCATTTTCCTGACGACGCTATTTTAAGTGAAGAACAAACTGATTCCGCTGAACGATTACAACATAACCGTCTGTGGATAATTGATCCGATTGACGGCACTCGTGATTACGTGGCGCAAAGTTCCGAATGGGCTGTGCAAGTTGCGCTCGCTGTCGATGGGAAATTAGTTTTGGGTGTGCTTGATTTACCTGCTGAAGGCGTGTGTTTAGTTGGTCTACCCGGGCATGGCGCATGGCTCATCGACAAGCAGGGGCAACGACCGTTATACATTAATAACGACAACGCCGATGTATTAATTACCAGCAATAGTAAACGAAACGCCCAAGCAGTCGCAAAAGTATTAAGCGTATTGCCAGAATTTCGTTCTCTTAATGCGACCTCAGTCGGTGTAAAAATATGGCGCATGATTAATGGATTAGCTGGTTTATACGTGCATCCACGACCCCTTGCGGAATGGGATGCTGCTGCACCCGCTGCGGTTTTATTGGCAGCAGGTGGCACGGTGACTTCTCTCAGTGGTGATACATTAACTTTTAATTCTGCCTCGGGTCGCTGTGACGGTTTAGTCTATTCGAAGCGTTCTGATCATTATGAATTAATTAAACGCATGTATGTCGGTGGTGTGGAGCTAATGATATGACATTGCGTAATTGTTTTCTGATGACGGTGTTAATGTCGGTATTTATAGGATTCACCTCTGGTTGCAGCTCCACACGTGGTCTTGAAAATAATCACGCCGAATTAGTTGCTTGGTATATTGAAGATGTCGTACGTGGCACGGCACGACAACCAACTGAATTACAAGTCACCAATTCAAATCAGGCTCTTGAGCGTGTTGCGGGATGGTTATTAGGCGGCGATGTTAAAGGGACACACATTCATCCAAATCAAATTCAAGATCGTATGCGGCGATGGTCTGCGCTGCGAACTTTATTTATTCAAGGACACGTTGTGGTGTTACAAGATGGATTAGTAGCACCCGCACAAAAATTATTACGTGAAGATAAAGCGTATGTTTTACCAGTTGTGGATGCGGAAAATCAAGATCGTCGCAGCATAGATGCATTAATTATTAGCATGAGCGATGCGGACCGACCAGCAGCGCGGCAATGGCTTGATCAGGCGGCCAAAGCTCGTGTGACATTGGACAAGCAGGCCGGTGCACAAGTGTGGTTGCAACCAGCCAACACCGCCACCGATCCACGCATTCGCATAACGCCTTAAGGCGCACCTGATAGTGCATAAGGCGCTGTCACGAACTGAGGCGCCCTTGCACCTGTTGAAGCCATCTCACCATGCGCCCACGAGGCCCGTACTATGACACCTGCAACGACCACAGCCCTCCAAGCATCGCTTATCGAATTAATTCGTGTTACATCGACGGTGTTGCCACGCGACGCTGTTAGTGCCGTACAAGCAGGCAGACAACAAGAAGACGCTGGCACGAATGCTGCCTATGCGCTTGATGTTATTGACTGCAATATTGATTTAGCGAAATCATCTAGCCAGCCGCTCTGCCAAGATACCGGATCTATTTTGGTCTATGTCCATACACCCGTTGGTTACGATCAAATTATTTTTGAAGAAACTTTTATTGAAGCGGTGAAAGAAGCGACCACCAAAGGTTATTTACGACAAAATTCAGTCGATTCCGTTACTGGAAAAAATAGTGGTAATAATGTCGGTCCGGGAACACCTGATTTCCATTTTCATCAATGGCGCAAAAACTATGTTGAAGTCAAATTAATGCTAAAAGGAGGCGGCTGTGAAAATGTTGGCGCTACTTATACTTTACCAAATCCAAATTTTGGTGGTCGTGATTTAAAAGGTGTTGAAAATGCCGTACTCGATTGCGTCTTACAAGCACAAGGCCAAGGTTGCGGACCAGGTATTTTAGGCGTCGGCATAGGTGGCGACCGCGTCAGCGGTATGGCGTGCGCGAAGGAGCAATTATTACGCACTTTAGACGATACCAATGATGACCCGGTATTAAGTGAACTGGAAAAAACTATCGTCAAAAAATCAAATCAATCTGGTATTGGGCCGATGGGTTTTGGTGGCAAAACCACTTTGCTTGGTTGCAAAGTCGGAAAACGAAATCGCGTACCAGCATCATTTTTTGTATCGATCAGTTACATGTGTTGGGCATTTCGACGCCAAGGCATTAACCTGAAAACAGACGGCTCAATTGCTACTTGGCTTTATTAATTAATAGCAGCAAGCGACGATCTGCTAGTTTGAAGTCACCTACTATAAACACCTACCGAGAACACCAACACCGCCTACTTAATTTCTGTATTCTATTTTCTTTTCTAAAAACTCGTAGCTCGTAGCTCGTAGCTCGTAGCTTAAAACCCAAAGGGTTTTTCATGTCAGTCCTATCGCTAACCACCCCAATAACCGAAGAACAAATTCGCAACCTCACAGTTGGCGATACCGTAGAAATTACTGGTCGACTCTATACTGGTCGTGATGCCGTGCATCACCGCTTACATCATGGCGAAAAACCACCGGTCGATTTAGCTGGCCATATTATTTATCACTGCGGACCCGTAATGGTTAAAGACGGTGACAAATGGCTGTGCAAAGGTGCTGGTCCAACAACGTCGTCACGTGAAGAACCCTATCAGTGGGAAGTGATGCGCGACCACGGCATTCGCGGCGTCATTGGTAAAGGCGGCATGGGCCCAAAAACATTAGAAGGCTGCGTTAAATATGGCTGTGTATATTTGCATGCGATTGGTGGCGCAGCGCAAGTCGCGGCACAAAAAATTACCCGTGTTGATGGTGTTGATTGGATGGATTTAGGCAGTCCCGAAGCTATTTGGCATTTGTGGGTCGAAAAATTTCCCTGCATTGTGACCATGGATAGCCACGGTAATTCGCTGCACAAACAAGTGTTCGACGCATCGGCCGCTGCTTTGCAGCGACTCAAAGCCTAAGCGCATTTATTTCCGTTGGGGTCGTCCCGCGCCTACCTACAAGAGTTTTCGACAATCGATTGTCGAAAACCTGACTAAAAGTTGAGAACTTGGTCGAAAACCTGTCTAAAAGGTAGCTAAAGACTGTCGATTGTCCGTCGGAATCTGACAATTGATTGCAGCTGCCAGCTCTATGATTCCGCCTACTTAGGACCTGCCATGACACTCGCACAATTACAAGACTACACCTTCACCACAAAATATGCGCGCTGGAATCCAACACTGGGTCGACGCGAAAGTTTTAGTGAAGCCGTTGATCGCGTAATGAGCATGCACGCCACCACCTATGCCGGAAAAGATATTGCAGAAGAATTAACTTTTGCTTCCGAAGCAATGAAAGAGCGTTTAGTTTTAGGCAGCCAGCGTGCCCTGCAATTTGGTGGCAAGCCAATCGCCGATAAAAATGCACGCTTATATAATTGCACAGTATCCTATTGTGACCGTCCACGATTTTTCCAAGAAGCCTTATGGTTATTATTATGTGGATGCGGCGTTGGATTTTCAGTTCAGAAACACCATATTGCTCGCTTACCAGAAGTAGCACGTCCAGGAAAAAGTCGCGCAACCTACGTCATTGAAGACTCAATTGAAGGATGGTCGGACTCGCTTGGCGTATTAATGTCGTCGTATTTTACCAGCGATCAGCCATTCCCAGAATATGCCGGCAAACAAATTAAATTTGATTATTCAAAAATCCGCCCAGCTGGTGCTGCATTATCAAGTGGCATTGGTAAAGCGCCTGGCCCAGGACCACTTAAACGATCTCTCGAACAAATCCATTTATTAATTGAAGCACGTTTGGCCAGCATCGGCCAACGTTGTGCATTACCACCTGTTGATTGTTACGATATTATTATGCACGCCAGCGATGCGGTTCTGGCTGGTGGGGTACGACGTTCAGCAACCATTTGTATTTTCTCACCCGACGATCACGACATGGCCACGGCAAAAACAGGCGACTGGTTTGTTAAAAATCCACAACGTGGCCGTTCAAATAACTCTGCTTTATTACTGCGTGATAAAACAAAATATGACGATTTCGCCGCACTCATGCACTCAGTGCGCGAATTTGGAGAACCGGGTTTTGTATGGGCAGATTCAACTGAAATTATGTACAACCCGTGTGTTGAAATCGGCATGTATCCAGTCGATGTACAAACTGGTGAAAGTGGTTGGGCTTTTTGCAATTTATGCGAAATTAATATGAAGGCCTGCACGACACCTGCAATTTTTGAACGTGCATGCAAAGCCGGTGCAATATTAGGCACTCTTCAAGCAGGATATGCATCGTTCGATTATTTAGGCACCACCACCGAACGCATAGTTAAACGCGAAGCATTACTTGGCTGTTCCATGACCGGGATGATGGATAACCCAACGATCGCCTTTGATCCGGCACTACAAGATCGCATGGCGAAATTAATTTTAAAGACTAATGAGGAGTTCGCGAAAAAATTAAGCATTAATCCAGCTGCCCGTGCGACCTGCGTTAAACCTGCTGGAACAACCAGCTGCATTTTAGGCACCGCATCTGGTATTCATGCCCACCACGCCAAACGTTATTTCCGTCGTGTGCAGTCAAATAAAAACGAAATACCTTACCAATATTTCCAACTACATAATCAACGTGCGGTTGAAAATAGTGTGTGGAATCCCAATGGCACCGACGCCATTATTACCTTCTGCATTGAAGTCCCAGAAGAAGCGCGCACTAAAAATGACCTGTCTGCTGTCGATTTATTGGATCATGTCCGCCTGACGCAAGATCATTGGGTTGCGAGTGGTCGGCGCGAAGATCGCTGCACCGCACCGTGGTTGCGCCATAATGTCAGTAATACGATTACTGTACGTGATAATGAATGGGATGAAGTTACGGCGTTTATTTTCAAACATCGTGATGCATTTGCGGGCGTTTCTCTGTTGCCAGAGGGTGGTGATTTAGATTACCCGCAAGCCCCTTTTTGTGCCGTGTGGACGCATGAAGAAATTATTAAAGAGTATGGTGTCGGCAGCTTGTTCGCTTCCGGATTAATTGTCGATGGGCTACATGCATTCGATGATGATTTATGGGGCGCATGTGCATGCGCTTTAGGAACGGGTAAATCCCTAGAGCTACCTGCATTAAAAACTGATGGCACGCAGGATCTTGAATTATTGCATGAACAAGTGAAAAAATTGCTGCTGCAAAAAGACTGGGTTCGGCGCTCCCATAAATTTGCTAAGAATTACTTTGGTAATGATCTGCGCCGCATGACCTATTGCTTGAAGCGCGTTCATAACTGTAAACTTTGGGAAGATTTACAGCGTGAATATATTACGGTGGATTACACCTTAATGTTGGAAACCGTCGATAACACAGGGCGTGTAGAATTAGATCCAGCTTGTGCTGGTGGTAAATGTGTGATGTAAATATATAACCAAGACAGTTATATAATCAGCACCATTGTCACCTTGTAAGGAAACCAGGATGCAACCGGAATCTGCAGCCCAGCCGTTAATTCGTTTAGCGACCGAGCATGACCTGGGCGCTATTAATGATATTTATTCGTACTCAGTTTTATATTCCACTGCGACGTATCAAACTGAACCGAGTACCATGGAAGAGCGCACCGCTTGGTTTAAGGCCCAAAGTCCGCAACACCCAGTGATTGTTGCTGAAATTAATGGCACGGTAATCGGTTGGGGATCATTAGCCCCCTTTCGTCAACGCGCCGCTTATCGCCACTCCGTTGAAGAATCCGTTTATATTCATCACGATTATCATCGGCGCGGCATTGGTCGCACCATTTTATTAGAATTAATTGAGCTCGCAAAAAAGCATGGTCATCACCGTGTCATTGCAACTATTTCAGGTGACCAAGAGCCAAGTCTTGCGCTGCATCGTGCCGTTGGATTTATTGAAGTCGGACGACTTACAGAAATTGGCTATAAATTTGGGCGCTGGTTAGACGTCGTTTATTTAGAATACCGACTCTAATTCCATAACGAAGACAGCCTATTTACCCTCAACGTAACGCATGTCTTTTCCGTCATACGGCGGGTAATATTGGACGTAGCATTCCACTGGGACAGATCCTACTCGGTCAATTTGGTAAATAGATCCGCGCGGAATTTCGACAATATCTCCGGTATTGGCTCGGTGCCATTTTCCGGCTAGGCGAAAATCAGCCGCACCTGAAATAACCACCATGACAACATCATGTCGATCATGAACACGGGATTCGCATGTGCCCGTCAAGCGCAACGCATGCGTACTAGTTCCTGCGGCTGAGTGTAAATTTTTAAATGAAAATATTTGCTGTTGCTCAGTTTCATTCCATGCAATTCGTCGCTTATCAATCCCAGGTGTTATTATATCACTCCGTGCGGAGCCACCACATCCATTAATCACCATAATTGCAAATACGACAAAAGATGATTTTAAATAAATCGACAGCATAAAATCCTCACGGTGCTGGTGGAGTGAATGGAAGCACGGGAATATTATCTAAGCCATTATAAGGAGGAGAAAATATGACATACACCTCACTGGTTTGTCCGATGAATTCAGCCCAGTGTACTATTCCGCGTGGTATTTCCATGACATCACCTGGTAATACATCGATAGAACGTTCGCCAATATGCAAACGAGCTGCCCCAGATAACATCACTACCATCAAATCATGTTTTTGATGAATATGTGGTTTTTCACTGTCGGCTAAGCGGATAAGATGCACGCTTTTTTCGTCCGTTGCCCGCAAGCGTCGTGCCGCAATCGGTTTTGTTTTTTCTTCGGCTGTCCACAGTATTTTATCGACGGTTTCGTCAATGGTAACTATACGACCTGTTGGTGGCGTGGCACAACTGGCAATGAAAAAGGCGGTTAAGCATAATGCAAAATAACGAAGGCGTACACGCATGTCCCGATTAGTGACACGTCACCGCAATCAGGCAACTACTCTCAATAAAATTTGGCCAGCGCTGCATCGCACAGTATTCGCGCGGTGCAATTCATTGCTTAACAAAATAAAACACGGGAAATAACCTAATTATACTCCTCTATTGGATAAGTTCTATTTATTGTTAGCCTTTCCTCATATGACAAACAATGTGCAGAACAAATCACCCAATAAAGAACATATTAAAGTACGCGTTGCAAAACCGGAAGACGCCGCTGGCATTGCTGCTGTCGCAAAAGCCGCTTATGCTTCTTGGTCTTCTGTCGCTAATGAACGTAATTACTCGTTTCAAATAGCAGCATATCCGAATGGGCAATTCGTTGCTGTCGCTGGCAAAGAAATTATTGGCTACGCCACGAGTTTGATTGTGCAATTAGATGATGACAGCCCGTGGTATAATCACTCTGAGATATCTGGAAATGGCTCATTTAGCACCCACGATCCAGCCGGTGAAACGTTATATGGTGCGGATATTGCCGTTCATCCCGATTGGCAAGGAAAGGGCGTTTCCCAATTATTATATCAAGCCCGTCGTACTTTAATGAAACGGAATAATTTAAAACAAATGGTTGCCGGTGGCCGCATACCTGGTTTCGCTGCAGTCCGTGGTCAATTATCGGCACAAGAATATGTCGACAAAGTCAAATCTGGGGAATTAAAAGACACCGCATTAAATGCGCATTTAAGAGCCGGATATGAAGTTAAAAGTGTTCACTATGGTTATTTAAATGATCAAGAAAGTCTTGGCTATGCCACGCATTTAGTGATGAGCAATCCTAATTACCAACCGCGCAAACGTTTAATCGCTGGCGCGCCAGTTCGCCGTACTGCACGACATGTGCGCGTATGCGCAACGCAATATGATCAACGCCGTATTAGTACATTTGAAGACTTCGCCGAACAAATTGAATACTTCGCCAATACCGCCGCGTGTTACGATAGCCATATTTTATTATTCCCAGAATTTGTCACGTCACAATTATTTACCACCTTTACCCGTGGCATCCCACTATTAGAGGCCGTTGATAAATTAGCGGAATTAGCTCCGCGTATTGACACCTTATTTAAAGAAACAGCACAACGTCATCACATCTATTTAGTCGGCGGCACCACGCCCGTTCGCACTGAAAAAGGCATGCGTAATATTGCGCACCTGTATTCACCTAGTGGCAATGTTTACACCCAAGAAAAATTGCATATTACCCCATCTGAAAGAGATCACTGGGGCATTTTACCTGGTGAAGGCATTAAAGTCTTTGAAACGTCTATTGGACGACTTGCGATTGTGATTTGTTACGACATGGAATTTCCTGAATTAGCACGCATTTTAGTTGAGCATGGGGTGGATATTATTTTAAATCCATTTGCCACCGACGAACGCAAGAGCTATTTGCGTGTCCGTTACTGCGCTCAAGCACGTGCGGTTGAAAATATGGTCTATGTTGTGATGTCTGGGAATGTTGGTGGATTATCGCGCAGCCCATCTATGTTTCTTAATTTCGGCCAGGCAGCTATTTGTACCCCAAGCGATTTCGCCTTTCCTATGAATGGCATTGCCGCAGAAGGCATCGTAAATACACAAACTGTAGTAATTGCCGATCTCGATTTAGGAGCATTAGACATTCAACGACAATCCGCCTCTGTCCGTCCGCTACTCGACCGCCGGCATGACCTTTATGAATTACATACCAAAGTACCTGTTGAACATCTGACTGTTAACTAATGTATCGTTTATCTGGAAAGCCTCGTAAAAAGCTAAATAACTCACGTCCTACTCCCGCATTGCCAATTTCAGCGTGAATCTACGCTGCCATCATGCGCGTAGCAATTATAGATTATCAAGCTGGCAACCTCACATCAGTTCAACGAGCATTGCACCACATAGGGCACGATGCGGCAGTAACTGCCGATCCAGATATAATTGCAAAAGCAGATAAAGTCATTTTTCCAGGAGTTGGCGCTGCTGAAAGTTGCATGGCCAATTTACGTTCCGCTGGCTTAGATCAGGCATTAAGCACCGTTATAAAAGCAGGAACGCCGCTTTTATGTATCTGTGTTGGAATGCAGTTATTATTTGATCATAGCGAAGAAGACGGTGGCACCACGTGTTTAAAAGTGGTACCCGGTGAAGTGAAAAAAATTACTCCCCACGATAGCACTATCAAAGTGCCACACATGGGGTGGAACCCCGTTCGCTGGGAAAGTCCCGACCCAATTTGGCACGGCATTTCCAATGAAACCCCGTTTTATTTTGTCCATAGTTACTACTGCGCACCAGCATCAGGTGTGACTCCATTAGCCACTTGTCATCATGGCGAGCGCTTTTGTGCCGGAATTCGACATAATGCACTGATTGCGGTACAATTTCACCCAGAGAAAAGCGGTTCAGTCGGTTTGTGTTTATTGGAAAATTTTCTACGTAGTTGATGGCAGTACTTTTTAAAAAAATGAAAAAATTATGACCGTTTCGAACGCTTCTAGATCATACCATCTAATGTGAATCTACCTGTGCCAATGTCACTCAACAACGCGGTTTATTCCGTGTATTTGTTATACTAATTCCGCCTCAAATCATCCGTAATGGCAACAGATTAACATGGAGAACCAGAGAACCGAAGAGTAAAGCTGTGCTTTTTTTCAATAACCACAGGATTTTCACCTTGGTATTTCTCCGTTTCTCCGGTCCTCCATGTAAGTGTCTTATTATTTAGGATCTATTGAGCCGGAATTGGTGTTAGCCTTGGTAATATTGCGATTTACAAAGAGCGCCCTTCACTTCATAACGAATTTTCCATTCGCTTTACTGGATCACTTATGAAAACAATTACTCCGTTTGTGCTGATCGCCATGTGCGCACTTGCCTGCCATGGCGCTGAAAAATTGTCCTACAATCGCGACGTGCGTCCGATTTTATCTGATACGTGCTTTAAATGCCACGGCCCAGATAAGTCCAACGTCAAAGGCAAGCTCCGTCTCGATATCGGTGAATTGGCACTCAAAAAAGAAGCCTTTATTCCTGGGAAGCCACAAGAAAGCGAATTAATTAAACGTATTCGCACCAAGGATGAAGACGACGTCATGCCACCGCCTGATGCGCCTCGCCAATTATCCGAGGCACAAAAGAAAATATTAGAGCAATGGATAGCAGAAGGTGCTCAGTACGAACCACACTGGGCCTACATCCCTCCGGTTAAAACCCCTGTTCCACAAGTCAGTGATAAAAAATGGGGCGCACAACCAATTGATGCATTTATCTTACAAAAATTAGACGATAAAAAAATCACGCCCTCACCAATCGCAGATCGTGCAACACTGCTACGTCGTATTACCTTGGATTTAATTGGATTGCCACCAACTGAAAAAGAATTAGCTGATTTTTTAGCTGACAAATCTGAACTAGCTTATGAAAAAGTTGTCGACCGTTTAATGGCGTCCCCTCATTTTGGCGAACGCATGGCGGTTCCGTGGTTGGATGCGGTACGTTTCTCTGACACAGTTGGCTTTCATGGTGACCAAAACCAAAATAATTTTCCGTATCGCGATTGGGTTATTAATGCCATTAACACCAATATGCCATTTGATCGCTTCACGGCAGAACAACTCGCTGGTGATTTATTACCAGACGCAACAACCAGTTCGAAAGTCGCCTCTGGATTTAATCGCTTAAATATGATGACCCGCGAAGGCGGCGCACAACCTGATGAGTACATGGCAAAATATGCAGCCGATCGAGTTCGTACACTCGGTGGAGCATGGCTTGGATCGACTTTAGCCTGCTGTGAATGCCATGACCATAAATATGATCCGTGGAGCACAAAAGACTTCTATCAATTCGCTTCGTTTTTTGCCGACATTCGCCAATGGGGTGTCTATGCTGATTACGGTTATACCAGAAATCCAGACCTCAAAGGATTTAATAACGATTATCCATTTCCACCAGAAATTGAAGTTGATAGTCCCTATTTAATTAATCGAATTGATCGCTTACGTAAACAAGGTGAAGCGCTTGCTGGTACGGCAATTAAAAAGGACGACGCCGGTTTTGCTGAATGGCGCAAATCAGTGGCAGCTTTTACTGCATCACATCCAGATGGATGGGCCGCGGTTAAACCAACAGCTCCGGCTGCGAAAGCACCGTATTCATTAGGCAAAAATGGCACCTTAAACATTACGGCAAAGCGTGACAGCAATGTCATCTTACCGCTCAGCGTTGAGGCTGGGTGGATTGCTGCCATTCGTATTACTTTAGCACAAGAAAACAAAGGTTCTGCGCTTTTATCTGATAAAGGAAAAGGTAATCCAAATGTCAGTATTAAACTACAACATTTAGCTAAAGGTGAAAAAAAATCAGCTACGATTGGTTATCGCATAGGTGATGCGAGCGATAAAGTGGAGCGCTACCGTAGTGGCTCTAGTATATTAGGAATTAGTGGTGGTTGGAACTTTAGCGATGAAATTGCTAAAACTCCCGCAACTGCAATTTTTATTCTTGATCGCCCAATTAACATTGGGGCAGAAGATAGCGTTGAGTTAGTCTTAGAAAAAAATGATCTCTACAGCTTCCATATCGCTGTTTCCCCATTTGTTCCTACTGATTTGAAAAAGGGAACGATTAATGCTGATTTTGTAAACTCCCTGAAAAACTCCTCGGCACCAAAATCCGATGCGCTCGTTTATGCATATGCGCTTGGTACTGCGGTGAATAGCGACCTCTACAATCAATTAACAGCAATTGATAAAACAATTGAAGCGTGCCGTAATGGAAAAGCCATGACAACGGTGGCCGAAGCATGGCAACCAAAGGAGGTACGCGTATTACCCCGTGGCAATTGGCAAGATACCAGCGGTGAAGTAGTGTCACCGGAAGCGCCTGAATTTTTAAATGATTTTCCGACCAAAAAATCTGCACGTCGTACACGATTAGATTTAGCCACCTGGTTAACTTCAGCTGATAATCCACTAACAGCACGTGTATTTGTGAATCGTTTATGGGCTCAGTTAATGGGCGTTGGCTTATGCGCTACAGTCGATGACTTTGGCTTGCAGGGAGAATGGCCGTCACATCCTGAATTACTTGATTGGTTAGCCGTTGATTTCCGTGAGCATAAGTGGGATGTGAAGCGCATGGTAAAACAAATTGTTATGAGTAATACCTATTGCCAATCTGCCGTTCAACGTACTGACATCCTTGCACATGATCCAGCAAATCGCTTACGTGCCATGCAATCACCTCGTCGCTTAGATGCAGAATTTATTCGTGACAATGCGTTATTTATCAGCGGTTTATTAACGAGTTATATTGGTGGCCCCAGTGTAAAACCATATCAGCCCCCTGGCTATTATGCGAATCTACAATTTCCAAATCGTGATTATGTCAGCGACACTGATGATGAACAATATCGCCGTGGCTTGTACATGCATTGGCAACGTACCTTTTTACATCCCATGCTTGCCAATTTCGACGCACCTTCACGTGATGAATGTGCTGTCTTTCGCACCCAAGCTAACAGCCCACAACAAGCACTGACATTATTAAATGACCCAACCTTTGTGGAAGCCGCTCGTGCATGGGCGGCCAAAATTGTCGACACAAAAGGAACTGACGAACAGCGCATTCGTAACGCATTTAAAGTAGCGCTCTGCCGTTCACCGTCTGCTGAGGAATTACAGCCCTTGTTAAAATTCTTGGCCAAACAACGCCAACATTTTTCTATGCAAAAAGAAGCCGCTGATGCGCTGCTCAGAACTGGGCTCGCTCCACTGCCTCCAGAAGATAAGCGCGTAGAAGTAGCGGCATGGGCTCAGCTGTGCCGTGTCATTTTAAATTTACACGAAACCATTACCCGTCTTTAATAGCTAAGCGACAGTCCTAGCGACAGTCATGTGGAGTTTGTTATGAATAAAAATATAAACTATTTACAGCGCCGCGCTTTCTTAGCGCAATCGATGTATGGCCTTGGCGGCATTGCTTTGGCGTCGTTATTACCCGGCACTGCTCAGGCCGATGAACGGTGGCGTGGCATTATCACAAAACCACATACACCTGTTAAAGCGAAACGGATTATTCATTTATGCATGGCTGGTGGGCCATCGCATTTAGAAACGTTTGATTTTAAACCACAATTAAAAGCCTTAAATGGCAAGCCGTTTCCAGAGTCATTTACCAAAGGGCAACAATTAGCACAGTTACAAAATGCTGAATTAAAGGCTCGTGGACCATTTACTGAGTTTAAAAAATATGGTAAATCGGGACAGGAAATCTCGACACTATTTCCTCATTTGGGCTCAGTCGCTGACGAATTGTGCATTATACGTTCCATGCACACCGAACAAATTAATCACGACACAGCGCATGCGTTCATGAATACGGGATCAATTGTAAAAGGTCGCCCCAGCTTTGGCTCCTGGATGTTATATGGTTTAGGTGCTGAAACTGAAAATCTTCCCGGTTTTGTGGTCATGACCTCACAAGGAAAAGGCGGTGGTGCACAACCCGTTTCTGCTCGCCAATGGTCAGCAGGATTTTTACCAAGTCGTTTCCAAGGTATTCAATTTCAATCGAAGGGTGACGCCGTTCATTATGTTGCAAATCCAGATGGCATTGACGCGCCTTCGCAGCGCGGTGTCATTGATGAAGTCAATCGCATGAATGGATTGCTGGCCGAACAATTACACGATCCAGAAATTCACACCCGCATTAGCCAGTATGAAATGGCTTTTCGCATGCAGTCATCAGTGCCTGAATTAACTGATTTCAGTAAAGAATCAAAAGCCATGCTGGACCGCTATGGCATAACCAAACCTGGCGATGGCAGTTTTGCCAGTAATTGTTTATTAGCCCGGCGCATGGCAGAACGCGGCGTTCGATTTATTCAACTTTATCATCGCGCCTTTGATCACCATGGTGGCATTGAAAAAGAATTACCAAAAGCAGCAGCGGAAACAGATCAAGCAAGTGCGGCATTAATTATGGATTTAAAAGAACGCGGCTTATTAGATGACACATTAATTTTATGGGGCGGAGAATTTGGACGCACACCCATGGGCCAAGGCAGTGGACGCGACCATCATATTCTCGGTTTCTCTGTCGCCTTAGCTGGTGGCGGCATTAAAGGTGGCACATCCTACGGCGGCACAGATGAACTCGGCTATAAAGCCGTCGATAAACCAGTCAGCGTTCATGATCTACATGCGACTATGCAACACCTATGTGGTATTGATCACCTCAAATTGACCTACCGCACCCAAGGACGCGACTTCCGCTTAACCGACGTATTCGGTGAAGTGGTACATGATATTTTAGCGTAAAAATATTTTTATACGGTTCTGGTATAATTATGAATTAATAAAGGCATTCAACTCAGAGACAATGCTATTCGGCTAATAATCGCGTTTTCCCTTGGAAAATACTTTTAATCGAAGACAGATTAACCGCAGAGGACGCAGAGAGTGCGGTTTGATTTATAAAACTTATGTAAATTGTTGACTTATGGTTGCCGTTTATTATTTCGCCTTCATGGCTGTCATCGCTGTTACTTCGCTAATATACGCAGCCACAAAAGCATCTATATTATCTGCAGTCGTTGTCGATCCGACAGAAATACGCAAAACACTTTTTGCTAAATCTAAATCAATGCCAAGCGCAGCGATTACATGACTCGGTTCTCCACGTGCAGCCATGCACGCTGATCCAGTCGATACTGACACGCCCGCTAAATCGAGTCGCATGACAAGTGCGCCATTAACTACGCCCGGATGCAATAAACTCATGGTATTCGGCATGCGTTCAGCTTCATGTGCCAACCACTGCACGTTTGGTAATGATTTTTTAATGCGCGCATAAGCGCCTTCTAACAACATCCGTTGACGCACGCGTTCTTCTTCACCATGCGACAACGCGTCTTCTAATGCTGCTGCTAATGCAGATAAATTTGCAGCATCCTCTGTACCGCTGCGACGATCCTGTTGTTGTTTCCCACCATAAATTAATGGAGAAATTTTAACGCCATTTTTTACATATAATAAACCAACACCTTTCGGAGCGCCAATTTTATGTCCCGCAACACTGGCAAAATCGACACCTAATTCATTGAAATTAATATCGACCTTTCCAGCCCCTTGCGCACAGTCTAATAATACTCGTGCTTGTGGAGCGATTTCACGCATGACCGATACGAGTGCGGGAATATCTTGGCGAACACCAATTTCATTATTGGCAAATTGCACGCACAATAAGCGTGTCTTATCGGTAACCGCTGCGCGTACCGTTTCTGGCAATAAACGACCACAACTATCCACTGGTAATTTTTTAGCGTGAAACCGCTCGCTATTTCTCAGCACAGAACTGTGCTCAATAGCCGACATTAAAATAAGATTATCGTCCGGCGCTGCATCAGCGACCGTCGAAGTAATTGCTAAAGCATTTGCCTCCGTACCACCACTGGTGGCAATTAATTCGTGTGGTTTACATCCCAATAAACGAGCACAAGTCGCTTTCATGTGATCAATATGATGACGCGTTGCTTGTCCTGGTGCATGTACAGATCCAGGATTTGCCCATGCTATGTCGTAAGCATTAATCCATGCTTGTTTAGCGGCTGGCGATAAAGGGGCGGTAGCATTCCAGTCTAAATAATGTTGTGTCATGGCGCGCAGTGTGTTTTATCTGGTTAGGGCTCAATACGCAGACGCCGGAACTACTACAACTTGTCAGAGTCGTTTTACGGCTCCTCCATCAGTGTGGCGGTCGCCTGATCATCGCCGGCAGACCTAAACGCGCTAATACACGCGCACCTAATTGTTCCAGTAATTGCGTTACTGTCAGGTGGTCAGCGCCCAATGAGGACCAAAACACAGACCCATGCTGCGGGTCTAAGTCGGCTTTTCCACTCACGATCAAATCATCTGGTAGGCCGCCATCATCTCCAGGAGGTTGTAAATATAAAACAAGGTCCGCCGTGCGCCGCGCTTGCTCGACCAAAGCTTGCCCTGCTTGCTCAATGGAATCGCCTGCCGGTCGCAATCCTGCTGAATCAATAAGCGCACATCGCCATCCACCTATAAGCGTTTGTCCGGTAATTAAATCACGTGTCGTTCCAGGAATATCGCTCACCAATGCCCGCTGATGTCCACACCATGCATTCAGCAAAGTGCTTTTACCAGCATTGGCTGGTCCGGTAATTAATATGACAGGCATTCTGAATAAATAATCAGATAAAAATGGTGGCGATGCATCACCATATTCTAATAACCACGCAACCGCTGCTGGGCTTGATGCACGGCTGAGCGATTTCCATGTAGCTGATTCAGTTGTCGTTGTTCCCCGTTGGAGCCCATGGCTAACACATGCTACCTCAACAGCTGCGCGCATGCCTGGGCCACCATGGCACGCAATTTCAATTAGCGAATCGCCCAAGCGCGTAACAACAACTTCATCAATGATTGTTCCATTATGGTGGCGTAAACACGCAAACCGTGCTTTACCGATTGCCGGAAGTGGCCTATCTAAAAGTTCTGCACGAGCAGCAACATGCAGCACGGCAATTGCCGCTGGCGCACTGCCGGTTTGCCAGACCCATTCATTATTCATGAATAACCTCTAATTTACTCCCTGTCCAATTGACAACAACATCGTCGAATCGCACTTTGCTCCACGAAAAGTCTGCACGAAGCAAATCGGGGCTGCAAGGCTCCGCCGTCGATCGTAAACCTGAAATATGCGCCAAGAATCCACATAATTCAGTTGCGCTGTAATGTTGTTGTAATTGTGCAGCGCCAACTGATCCATGCAATTTGGCTAATTTTTTATCGCGTTGCTCAAGCAACAAAAAATGATGTCGGTACCGTGGCGTGCGATACCCTAAAATCTGTTGCAAAGCCATTTGCGTTGCCGTGCTACTCGCAATATCATGACCACGTACAATATCGGTGACCCTGCTTACGGCATCATCAACGACAGCCACTAAATGATAGGCAAATGCACCATCGCGTCTGCGTACAATCGGATCACCAAAAGTCTGCGTTGGTATTTGAGTCAACACACGCCCACCTCTGTCATGCGGAGCAAATTCGTCATCTGGCAATTGTACGCGTAAAGGATCACTGCACGTACGCCATCCCGTCGTCGGCAACGGTGTGCCACGTTCACTATTGTCGTATGCCCAACCACCATCTGGCGTTTTGCGGCCAATAATTTCCAAATTTTTACGGGTCATGTGACTTGGGTACAATAACCCACAATCTGCCAATTTATCTAAAATTGTACTATATCGTTCGATCTGCTGTGATTGTTTTTCAATAACATCCCAGGATAATCCGAACCACTGTAAATCATTTATCATTGCAGTTGCAAAATCCGGCTGACATCGCTCTGGGTCCAAATCTTCTAAACGTAATATGACACGACCGCCTCTGCTGCGTATATCTAACCAACACAGTAAAGCCGCCAATAATGTGCCTGGATGAGCTGGACCTGTTGTTGATGGCGCAAAGCGTCCAATAACGATGTCAGATTTCACACGAGCAACTTTATATTACCAACGTCGACGCAGGTAAAATGTCACATCATCATTCATCAAGCGATCAATTAATTCGCGGAACCCAGAAGCGACTTTATCAATTTGATAGCGCGTATAAATCGTATCAGGTTCACCTGAAAATGGGTCAACCACAAAATAATCATGTTCCGATGCTTCAAAAACTGGCCACTCATTTGTTCGAAGTGGTGGATCTGGATTAATTTCAGCTTCACCCTGTACGAGAGCTGCAACGGTCAATGGATGTAAAATACGATTAGCAACCATACGCCATTGATCATCTTTTGGCGCTTGGCTTCCCGCACGCAAAACGCCAAAACCAATTTCTTCATAAAATGCTCTGACTTGGCGAGGAAAGGTGTAACCCAATCGCGCTTCAGCTTCTAAAATCGATCGGTGATCAAGACGACGAAACCACGTCGCTTTATCAGAAGGCGCTAAGTCCACGATATAGGGACGAATGTCGTCATAGAGACGAACAGATTGTGGTTGGTCGGACATGTCTGCTATCCTTGGTCTCCATCAACTATTTCAAGCACAGTACATCCACAACCTCATACCAACCCATGCTGATGGTGGCGATGTAAGTGCAATGCTGAGCTAAGTTCTGATTTAATACCGCACTTAGCGCCACTTTTGCGCTCATACCTCAAATATTACTCGCGAATGGTAAAGCGAATCTCAGTCGTATGGAAGACTTTATCTCGCTTATTATCTGTAAAGTATTCAACTTTAAGATGGTAATCTCCAGGCACTGGTTGCCACTGTTTCATGTTTGGTCCATTATTACCTAAGGTAAACGGGCGGTAAAATTCATCCCCTGTTTCTTGCAGTGAACATTTCGGTAAATAAAATCGTAAATTATTTACTTCATTCGGTGCCGCAAAACTAAAATTGATCACTTTGCTTGGCAACGCTGATAAAATAATGGTATCACCATCTTGTAACGACTCTAACCCTTCTATAATTCCTCCGCTTTTTGCTTCATGAACTGATATGGCAAACTTACTGTTCTTAGCTTTATCTTCTTTTGTTTCTATTTTAATATTGTCTTTTATAATTTCTATGCCCATTAATTGTGCATTTTTAAATTTAGGCGGAACGCGCAGTCGCATTTCTCCATCATTTACAGCTACTGGAAACGGTCCAAGTCGCTGCCATTCTCCTTCTTTTAAGCTTTTCATATTTAATGCTGTCTTGCGACCTTCAATTAAAAGCTCGAAAGACATGGGATCATTTGCATTTGTTTCTATGGTCCAAACATACAGATAATAAGCGCCATTTGCTATGCGTACACCAATATCGATACCATTATCATCGGCCACAATGCCTCGACTCAACATGGTTCGTGTACCCATATCTACTGCTGGCTTCGGCATGATTGGTTTTGAACCCACCGTGCCAGCACGTAAAATTAAATCAGCCGCTGGTCGAGTTAATCGCGCATCTCCCCAATCCGCTACATCGGATAGGTTAAAGCTTCCGCTATCAGTTACTATTAATTTTAATTCTCTCGCTCCCCGCACATCAATATCAATATCCTTTCCTTTATCATTTGCCCCCATATTCCCACTGTTAAACGCAAGTTTGTCATCCACATAGACTTCAATGGTTATGCTGCCGGTTTTATTCACCAACGCATTGACTCCAACCATTGCTTGAAACTTTTCAAACTGACCACCGAGTGGATAAATAAGTTCAGCAGGAGCATGCGTACCAATGCCTTTTTTAAACGCTTCATTTCCAATTCTTAACTTATTACTTCCCAAGCCCTGCATATCACCATTTGATTTATCGAGTATAAGCGGGCCATATCCATTTTTTGCATACTTCCACTGCAGGTCTGATAACCACACTGTTTCTGATTCTGTCTTTGCTTTCTTCTCTAATTCAACTTGTCCGATCCATTTTACGTCATTAATTGTCGTTGATGAGCCACCAAGATTGATCGCCTGCACAACTGTAACATCAGTGCTATGTGGTATTGGCGGAAGTGCGATTTTCTTTTCTACGGGCATTAAGTATTCAGGGTTAGGAATGCAGTGATATCCGGGTATCGGTATTTCATAATGGCCATTTGGTAATTGCCAGGCAACCTCGACGTGATCATCGCCATCAGTTTCTTTCAACCATACTTCAAAATAATACCACTTTGTTTGTTGTAATTCGATAATAGATGAAACCTGACTCTTTTGATGACCCCAATCATAAACCTTCACTCCAGATGCTTGATTGTCCAAGTACGCAATGCGTACTTTTTCTCCGTCCTCGTTTTGTAACCACATTTCACAATTATCATCACCCGCAATCATAAACTTATAACCACCCGAAATGGGTGGCACAATATAACCAGACAAACGTTGGATATAATTATCACCATGCCGTGCCGTTGCGATTGAATTAACTGTAGTTTTTAGGTGTGGCATTTTACGCAACAAATTACTGACCTGCTCATAATCAAGGGGGTCATCTTGTTTATCGCGCCACACTTCTCGTGTTACGTGGCCACTTCCATATGAATTGCCAATATCTAATTGCACTGGTAAAGATTCGTAAACACCGCCTGTTTTATCGGTTGTCCGCAATATAATTTGTACACTGCCTGAGCGATCTGGTGTCCAATTAATATTATATGGTGCGATTCTTTGTGCGCCTACTACATCCCCGCCAATTACATAATCAATTCTTTCAATGTGAGTTGAATCTCCCTCCAACATTGATTCAATATACATTTCTTTACCAACATAAGTATAAATTTTATATGGATCGCCTCGTATATAAACTGGCTGCGGCATCAATGCCCCCGTCGCATTTAATCCGTCAAGTTGTAAGCCAGAAACCACCAGGGGCGCTTGCAAGGAAAGCGTTATTTTTTTCTCTTTAACCGATGCTGGCACTGGCCCTAATCGATAAATGTTGTTACCAAGATGTACTGGATTGACAGTAATTTTTTCATCGCCAACAATTAATGGAACCGGCATTAATTCCGATTTGCTGCTTGCCCACAATGTCATTTCTATATCACCATTCGGAGCAATTTGCGAAAATACCACCCCTTCCTTTGCGTTAATTCCCGTATGGCAAATGGCTCCAATGTCAGATGTATCCGTCTTATAGGCATCGTTTTTTACAAATTGAGTAACGGAGGTCACAAATCCTGCATGCATAGCTTTCCGTTGACTTAACCATAATTTACCATCGATGTTTTTTTCATTGCCGCCTAAATTAATCCCTCGCATAAAAATTGGTTTCTGAACAACAACAGGCGTGTCGCCTTGGCGAGATCTGCCACGGCGGCCTGGTAAAATTGTTACTTCACCGGTCCCATTGGATTTTGCAAACAATGCCTGTCCTTTTTCTACCTGAACCTCAGTCCGGCCATATTTAATAGACACGTTAGCCTGAGCACCTTGTAATTGTACGATACCCTGAGGCGTTACCACTTTGACACCATCACTCGACATACCGCGGCGATCAGTAACGACCAGTGAACCACGGTCTAATAGAATATTACACACTTTATCAACTATTTTATAAGACGCTATTTTACCTTCTTCGCCTAATTCTAAGCGAACATTGTTTGTTGTTTCTATAATTAATGAAGACGTGGTTTGCGTTTCAAAACTATCGCCATCATAAACATGATCTCCGCGTCGTGGCGTAAGATTTTCGCTACCTCGTGCTAAGGACACCGTGCCTGAAACGGTAGCAATTTGAGATACGCTTTCTGTTGTTGATTTGCTTCCAGCGCTTGGCGCTGCCGTGCTGGTATTGAGTAAAACGACACCGAGTACAATTCCGATTCCGATAGTACCCAATATCATCAGCAAAGGTGCTGGCGATCCTTTTTTCTCTTTATGTGTTGCCAAGGTCGAAATTTGCGCCTGCGTGTAGGTATGGCGTACGGGTGTGCGGCCCGATGAAATACGCGACGTCTCTACGTTTTGTCGGTTGACCGCTGGCATGCGAGTGCTGCTTTTTTTAGTCGGCGACAGTTCTACATACATCGCGGTTAATAATAAATGCAAACGAACTTGCCGCTCAAATCGCGACAATGAATCTAAATTACGCGTCAGACTTGACGTTAATAATGCCAATGAGTCCGGATCAATTTTATTTAACACGTATTCACTTATTAACGTCGGAATTAATAATTCATTTGGATTTACAGCCCATTCATCGCCATCTGAATACCAGTCGACTACTGACCGCACATGGCATAAATGGCCAGGAATTTCTTTCTCATTTATCCCTAATTCGCCAGCTAAGCCAGCAAATTCATAATGATCTCGATAATAGCACTCAATTATTTTTTTTAATTGATCGTCTATTCGTGTTATTTTTTGCAGCACTTTATCAGCACAGGTATTATTATAATTGTCTAGAGAGCGTAATTCTTGACTGGCATGTTGAACAACAACATGGGTAAGGGTGTCTTGGCTCTGAATGGCATGTTGTGCCGCCTGCTGTAAGTGTTCTGTAATTAAAGGTACGGCAACTGAAATATAATCATGCTCGGTAGGTGTTTCGCCGTCACATTCAGAAAAAACTGCTTGTTGAATTGCAAGCACAGCATCCCAGCTCTCCAAGTAGGTTGCTAAAAATAATAGCAGCCCGCGATGGGGATCGCGTCTCGGTGAGGATACGCTGAAGGCGTTAGTGCTCATATGAGCAACATCCTTGTCCAACTACGTGACGTGATAGAATGACGTAAAAGTTACGTCCCCTCTCAAAGAGCGGCACTGTTAACGTACCCTATAGAACGCTTATTCTCAACGCTACACGATTGCGATCTTCAACGTTTAGGAACGGGTGCGCGGATCACACCACACCAACCCTAAGTCGGCGAGTAAATTAAACCCAACTAGCAGCACAGCATAGATAAGCGCTGCTCCACTCACGACTGTCCAATCTTGTTGTAAAGCCCCTGCCACAAAGAAATAACCAAGACCAGGGATAGCAAATAAGCTCTCCACGACCATGGAACCGGTCAAAACACCAGCGGCAGCAGTCGCTAAATAGGCCAGTACAGGCCCAAACGCCGGACGCAGCGCATGATCGACTACAATGGCAGATTCTCCAGCGCCTTTTGCTCGCGCAGTGCGGATAAAATCTGCGCCCAGTTCATCTACCATGCTTGCCCTGGTCAGTCGAGCGATTTGCGATGCTAATGGAATACTGAGAGTTAAAATTGGCAAAATTAGTGCAGACATATGATCGATGCCACCTGCAGGTAGCCATCCCAACCACAAACTAAAAACCACTAACAATAATGGAGCTACAATAAAATCTGGCGTGCTAATACCAAGGGTGGTGGTGGTACGCACAACATCATCTTGCCAGCGTTGGCTAAAACGTGCGGCTACCATGCCACCCCATAAACCTAAAAATATACCGACTAATAATGCGCCGCATCCTATTGTTAATGAAACCGGGGCAGCACGCGCTAATAATGACAGTACATCATGCCCACGTGCTATTTTTAAACTAGCACCGAAGTCACCGCTTAATTTATTAGTGAGGTCTTGTGTATATTGAGTAAATAAGCTTACTTTATCTGACTGTCCGTATATTTCTTTCAGGCGCTCAACCGCAGCCGCTGGCAAGGTTCGGTCACCAGCGATATCAGCCCATGGATCGCCCGGCATTAAACGTAGCGCAATAAACGTTAATAAGTGCACTAATATTATGACCGCAATCCCAGCTCCTAAACGTTTTACAATAATATTTAACATACGTCCCCAACGCATGCACGGGGAATCAGGATAATATAGAAAAAGTGGGGATAAATCACAGTTGTCTGAGCACCATGCCATGCGCACTTGTAAAAACTAGTGCCTCCATATTCAGTTGAAAAGTCACTGTATTTCACAACATATCCCACTGCGAAAAAAGCGCCGCTTGTCCGATTAATTGCGCCTGATCATCATGTATATTCCACAAAATCACATCACGTATGCGAAAGCGTTTACCCGTACGACTTATGCGTACACCGTGATAATCATCAATATACCCATCACGTGCTGCACGAGCCAACAGCTGATCACGTGCACATTGCTCATCGGGTTCTGCGCTTAAACGTGATGGCATACCAATAAAAGCATCCGCATCCATGTCCCACAATTGTAGTGCTCGACGATTCGCGAACCAAAATAACGGGTCAGGCTCAGTACCATGCGAAACAATTACACACGGTGCTTCGTACAAGGCTTGTGCACGCGCAAGCGGTTCCACTGGTAAATCGTCAATAATTGGTCGTTTTAACCACCGTGAAAAACTGGTCGCTAAAAAACCACACCGACGCATATCGGACTCTGAAAGCGATAAATGAGCCATTGGGGCGCATCGTGGTAAGAACTGGACAAAGCCCAAGTAGGTGATTGCGGTGACTATGAAGCCGCTCAACAAGAGTTCCGGACTCGCGTATCCGATTATCTCCGTTAGAGTTTTACCCGACGGTAACATGGCCATCCTTGGCCGCAGTTTCCGCTGTTAAAACCATTAGTCTCCCGTGGAAAGCCCATGCTGAAACGCTTCATTTTCCTCCTTTTCTTACTGTCCGTGTCGATCGTTTCGTTGGACGCTGCCGAGAATAAACCGTCCCTGCTCGCCTTATTTGGGCGCATGCACATGGTGATTGTACATTTTCCAGTCGCATTGTTAATTGTCCTCGGCGTCATTGAAGTATTTCGCTGGCGCAGCCGCACTGGCTCGGTCGATAAGACCATTGTTATAATTTCCATTTTCACCGCGCTCAGTTCACTATTAGCGGTTGCGCAAGGATGGGTTTTAGCTGAACGCAGCGAACAATCCGACCTGTTAGAATTGCATCGCTGGTTAGGCATTTCGACGGCTACTGTCGCAATTATTGTAGCGATAATTGCTATTCTTCGGCAATTTGGCGATTCTGCTGCGCTGGGAAAATGTTATCGCTACACGGTAATACCTGGAGCATTATTAGTGAGTTTAACTGGGCATTATGGTGGTGCAGCCATGCATGGGAAAGATTATTTACCAATAATGCCGTGGGAATTATATGATTATTTCTTTGGTAAGGAGGAAATTGTAACCGCTGATCCAAATCAAATTCCTGACGTCATTGATTTTAAAAAGCATATAGATCCTATATTTGTGAAGAATTGTTATGAATGTCACGATGATAAAAAACAAAAAGGTGAATTGCGCATGGATTCGCGTGAGTGGTTAGTCAAAGGAGGAGATGGAGGCACATCGATAGTGCCAGGAAAAGGTAAAGCGAGTTTGCTCTATAAGCGTTTATTTGAGACCGAAGATGATGAACGCATGCCCAAAAAGAAACCCGCTCTGTCTGCGTTGCAAATTGCGCTGATCGAAAAATGGATCGACCAAGGCGCTATTTGGCCAGCAGATGTCCCTGCCGGCAAAGCTAATCCTGATGCAACGGCAGCCCCGGCTCACGGGGATACCCAGGACGTAAAATAGACACACGGCTTGACGTTAACGTGTTTGAATAGCGTAACATGGTGGTAAGTGCTCTACGACGTAGTTGCCGATCCAGCAGGCTGCTGAAAAACACCAACCTGCTCGGTTTTAATAAATTGCGGGGCGACGTGCAGTCGCGATTTTCCCGCAATTTATTTAAACAGACTCTTAACCTAAGAGGGCCAGACGGCCCCCTTCAACCCCCGCAGGCTACTTTTTAAGCAGCCTGCTAGCTTGCAGTTACACGCTAACACGCCAAATGCTTTAACGCTCACTATCCAACAATTTGCATTGGCAGTGACCCACTCTTTATGCTAACTTAAAGGGTAGTCGGTGCACAACTGCATATGAGCGATGCGTGCTAATAACCACTTATTAGCATGTGCTCTACGCTTATCGGTCACCTCTCGTTTGGCCTTGGATCTCTCATGTCCGCTCCTGAATTTTCACAACTCGTTACCAATGCCAAAGGCGGTCAACCAGAAGCCGTCACCAAGTTTATTTTAGCTATCGCTCGCGATTTACGTGCATTTATCGGAACGTTTGCGGCCTCACCAAAAATGCTAGAAGAAGTGCATGCCAACACCTGGATGCAAGTACGCCGCGAAATAAATACCTGTCCACCTTCATCGCAAGTGGTTACCTGGATTCGCCAACGCGCTATGGTGGTTTTAAAATATCACCTAGAAAATGAACGTAACCAAGCCATATCAGCAAAAGATGGACTGCGACATTTAATAGCACAAGACGGGTTAGAAAGTTTACAGGCGCTCTTATCACCAACCAATGATGGCGCGACACACATCCATTCTCAATATCCACAACTTGATGAAACAGCACAATTTCTCATTCATCGTCGCTACAATGAAAAAGCGTCGCTTGACGAATTAGCAAGCGATATGCAATTAAAAGGACCTGCTGAAATAGCCATTAAATTATTTGTTGCGCGTGCAACGCTGCATTGGCGCTCTTCAAAAGAAGATAAAAAATCGCCTGATGATCGTTTGTTGCCAATTGCCATAGAACAACATATGGCAGGCACCATTGCAAACGAAGCGCGTCAGGAATTATCGCAGAGTTTATTGAAAGATTTATCTCGAGCTGCTAGTTTTACACGTCAAATGCGTGTCGATATTTTACTGCGAGCTATATTTGGTGACTATAGTGAAAAAGATGCACTCGCGCTAGCCGCTAACATGGGGAAAATTGAAAATAAGCGGCGCAACGAGAGTAGCCTCTTACACGTTGCGCCGCCTGCTCGCACACCAATTGGTAGTGGTAGTGAAATTTACCGTGCGCAAGAACGCATTGCGAATCGTCAAAACAGCTCATCAAGTTCTATTCGCACTGGATCAGGACCACGCCCACATGCATCTCGGCGACGCAGTAAAACGGGCAGTGACGAGCGACAGACGGATTTATATCAACGGCGTAGCGGACGCCGTAAAATGCCACCGACAGTGCTTATAGCTGGCTGTGTTATTGTAGTCGGTATCATAACATTATTTATTGTCTGGAGCGGTGGTGGCTCAAGTGGATCAGCACATAACGCACAGACGACGCACGCTGGAAAAGTTGCTGCCGTTCTCGGGTTTGAACAAGGGTACACAATCTTAGATGGGCAAAAGGAAATTGCTGGGACACTTGGCGCAGAAATTAAAGCTGGCATGGGTGTGCGAAGTGGAAAAGGCACGACTACCATTGATTTAAGTAATATTTCTCGCCTCGTTTTAAATCCACAAACTGAAATACGTTCATTTGATCAAGCCGTAGACGGTACCGGACAAGCGAATATTGATAAAGGAACCATAAATATTCAGAGCATGGCCTCACCCGGCATAGAAATTCGTACACCACAAGTGCGGGTTAATTTTGGCGTCGCGCGCGGGACGGTTGCCGTAGATAGCGATCGCACTGTCGTACAAGCCACCAGCGGCCCAGTAACTGTAACTAATAGAGATGGTACCGGTACGATAACCATTCCTGCCGGGGCATCTGCAACAGCATTAACCGGTTCAACGCCAAAATTAATTCAGGCACGTGCCTTTGTGCGGGGAATTAATTTCGGTGGTAATAATGTAACTATCGATAGCCAAAAATGGTTTTCTCATCGTCAGGCTTTAACCGCTGGTATGCATTTAGCTCCTGGCACCGATATCGCGTCAATAGGTGCGCTTAGTGGTGTCGGTTTGGATTTTGATAAAAAATCCATGCTTGATACTGGGTTATATGGCAATCGAGCACCTATTGAAATTAACCAAACCATGCCCAATGGCGAATTTGATATTACGTTGTGGATTGGCAATACGACACCAACTACGAATCAGGCTTTGTCCGTATTTATTAATGATAAAAAAATTGACCTAACTGACCTCTATTTACCACGCAGCGGCTGGGCTCAATTAGGGCCTATTACCACGCAAATAGCTAATAAAAAATTACAACTGCGCGTTGATGGACTTGGAACGAGTCGTTTATCTGGATGTTTATTAGAAGCGCCAAAAGACGCTGGTATGTTTTTGCCACCGGCAATTGCAATTATAAGCCCTACTGACGCTGCTACTTTTTACACGTCAGAACCTTTTGATATCATTGCGGATGTTGTTGGCGATGTCACGAAAGTTGCGTTTTACGCAGAAGATAAACTCGTCGGAGAAAGTAAATCAGCCCCCTATCGCACAACCGTCAAAGGATTGGAAATCGGCGATCATAAATTAACCGCCCATGCCTATTATGGTAAAGATCAAAGATCAATTTCGCTTCCACTTGGTATTTCAATTATAGAAGCTTTTGGATCTGGCTCTATAACCTTTCAGATGTGGGATAATTTACGCGGCGTAAAACTGTCAGAAGCGAATGATTCAGAGCGCGTTAAAGGCAAACCGAAGGATACCTTTACCGCCAATAAGTTTGAATCGAAAATTAATTGGGGAGAAAATCTATTTGTGAAAGCTCGTGGCTATATTCATCCGCCAATCACCGGTGAATATAAATTTTGGATGACCTGCGATGATACTGGCGAACTATGGTTAAGTACCGATGAAAATGCTTCAAACATAAAGAAGATCGCTGGCGTAGACAGAAATACAAATGGTGTCCACGCATGGACTACATACAAATTTCAGCAATCCAAACCGATTACATTAATGCAGGGCCAACGCTACTACATCGAATTACGCTACAAAGAAGAAGGGGTAGATGATTACGGTGCCGTTGGTTGGCAACTGCCGAATGGAGTTTTAGATCGCCCAATTAATGGGGCACATTTAAGCCCAGCTGAATAATAGCATGACATCTACACGTATATTTTTATATGGCTTATATATATTTTCCTGCACGTGTTATATGAACAACTATTAGTCACTATGACGTGGCGAATGGTATTCCTTAATATTTATGCCCACCGATCTCCCCACACTTATTAAAATTACTGTTGGTGATGACCCGAATGCTTTTGCTGAAATCTTAGTCGCTTTCCATGGTGATTTACGCACTTGGTTGGCTGGGTTCGCCATTAATAAAGCGCTGGTTGATGCTGCCGAATAAGTTTAAAAACTAAAACCCATGCCCTAAATATCCTAAATCAAGGCCTACTAAACGACATAAAAAGCGTAGGCCTGAGTCTTGATCCAATGCTGTTTTTACAAACATAACCACGATTGATCCATCTAATTGCAAGTGCACTAACTCTGGTAATTTAACTGCTATTAACTCTTTTGGTAAACTGCTCGATACATGTAACCGTACTTGGCGATCTTGCACATCTATACGCGCTATGCCCATTTCTTTGCAGCGCAAACGAATAGCTCGGACCTGGAATAAACGGGCCACTGGCGCAACTAAGGCGCCATAACGATCACGGGCCGTATGGGCAATTGCAGCTAAATCACTTTGGCGTCGGGCATTATCTAATTGTTTATGTAATTCAAATTTGAGCGCTGGATTTTCTAACCATGTTTCAGGAATATACGCATCGACGGCTAACCCGAGTAATGTTTCTCCATTTGTTGGCGCCGCATTGTTCGCTTTCCCTGCTTTTAAAACCAGGTTTTTCCCAGTCGTTGGATTTGTCGGAGTGGTCGTAGCTGACGATGCAGCCCCGGTTTTTAATCGCTCAACCGTTTCCGTTAATAATTTAGTATAGAGCTCATAGCCAATAGCGTCTATATTACCTGATTGCTCGCCGCCTAATAAATTACCCGCACCGCGCAATTCTAAATCGCGCATCGCTAATTTAAACCCGGCTCCTAATTCGGCGTATTCTTGAATTGCGCTCAGTCGCTCACGTGCTTCTTCTGTTAGCTCACGATTTGGCGGCGTTAAAAAGTAAGCATAGGCTTGTCGTGAAAAGCGGCCAATACGACCACGAATTTGGTGTAATTCTGCTAAGCCGAAAAAGTGGGCATTATTTACAAACAAAGTGTTCGCATTGGGAATATCAATACCGCTTTCGATAATTGATGTCGTCACTAAGCAATCGAGTTCCTTCTTGCGAAATGCTTCCATTACACGGGCAATGCGCCCTTCCTCCATTTGACCATGAATGGTATCTAGTTTAATGCCTGGGCTTAATTTAGTTAATTTATAGGCTATAGAATCTAAATCAGAAACACGATTGTGAACTAAAAACAATTGTCCGCCGCGTTCACGTTCTCGTTCAATGGCATGTCGCAATAATTGATCGTCCCACGGGGAAACGCGTGTTTCTACCGCTAAGCGATCGGCAGGCGCTTCTGCCAAAACACTAATATCACGCAAGCCTAACAAGCTAAAATGCAACGTTCGTGGAATTGGCGTTGCGCTTAATGTCAAAACATCGGGAGGAGTATGTATTGGCCTGGTTGCCGCACTTATTGGCACTTTTTCATTATCTGATGAATCTGCTGAACTAAGCCCAGCCGTTTTTGCTAAGAGGCGCAATTTTTCTTTTTGCTTCACGCCAAAACGATGTTCTTCATCGACGATCAATAATCCTAAATTAGCAAATTGTAATTTATCCGACAAAATAGCGTGCGTGCCAATTAATACCCGTACATCACCTGCCGCAACGCCAGCTAACACAGCACGTTTGTCCTCCATGCTATGAAAACGATTCATGCCAGCAACTTGATAGGGAAAACCAGAAAATCGTTCAGTAAATGTTTCTAAATGCTGCTCTGCTAATAGCGTGGTCGGCACTAACACGGCGACTTGGAAACCAGCAACACATGCTTTGAAAGCCGCACGCATCGCTACTTCTGTTTTTCCAAAGCCAACATCACCACATAATAATCGATCCATGGCAACTGGGCGTTCCATGTCCGCTTTTAATTCACGTACGGCTGCTAATTGATCTTCCGTTTCTTCAAAGGGAAATGCAGCTTCAAATTGACGAACGTCAGCAGTGTCATCGGGACACGCTATGCCACCTGCGGCAATACGTTGGGCTTGTGAGCG
>JAHEDF010000090.1 GCA_024641365.1 Planctomycetota bacterium
CCTTATGCTGCCGCCCCTCCGGAGCATCCATGGGATTCAATTGCGGTATCGTCGGCCTACCGAATGTCGGTAAGAGCACTATTTTCAACGCCCTGACACAAACGCAGGCTGCGCAATCAGCCAATTATCCGTTTTGTACGATTGAGCCGAATACCGGTATGGTGACGGTTCCTGATCCGCGGTTGTGGGTATTAAAAGATATCGCGAAAACCAATAAAGTTATTCCCACGCAAATCGAGTTGGTGGATATTGCTGGTTTAGTAAAAGGTGCCTCGAAGGGTGAAGGGAAAGGCAATGAGTTTTTATCAGCGATTAAAAATGTCGATGCCATTTTACATGTCGTTCGATGCTTTGATGAACCGAATGTCGTTCATGTTGACGGCAGCGTTGATCCTGTGCGTGACATTGAAGTTATTGATTTAGAATTAATTTTAAAAGACATGGAAACGGTTAAAAATAAACTTGAACGCTGCACCAAGCGCAAACAAATGGATAAAGAAGCTGCCGCTGCCGTACCTACGTTACAAAAAATATTAGCTGCTTTCGAAGAGGGACAACCTGTTCGTGCATTAGGGCTCAACGATGATGAAATGAGCCATATAAACGATTGTCACTTAATTACGGCAAAGCCAATGCTGTTTGTTTGTAATGTGTTAGAAAGTGATATCGCGAAGGGTAGTAATAATCACACCGAGGCAGTTTCTGCGCACGCAGCAAAAGTTGGGTCACAAGCGATTGTTATTTCGGGAAAAATTGAAGAAGAACTCTGTTCATTGCCAGAAGAAGATAAAAAGTCGTTTATGGCTGACTTGGGCATGAGCGAACCAGGTGTCGATCGTTTAGTGCGCGCGGGTTATAAATTATTAGGTCTTGCAACTTATTTTACGGCAGGGGTGCAAGAAGTGCGCGCTTGGCAAATTCAAGTCGGATTTAAAGCGCCACAAGCTGCTGGCGTAATTCATACCGATTTTGAAAAAGGTTTTATTCGTGCTGAAGTAGCTGCCTATGATGATTATGTAAAATATAATGGTGAAAAAGGCTGTAAAGAAGTTGGAAAATTGCGCGCAGAAGGCAAAGAGTACGTGGTCCAAGATGGCGACGTCATGCATTTCTTATTTAATAAATAAGTCGGAGAAATCGGGGTAAATCATGGCCAATGAATCCGATGATATGTCAGCATTTGCGGGCGAGATGCAAAAGCTCGCCCAATCAGGTGGTTTCAATCCATTTTCCATGCTGGCGGGAGAATCGCGTTTTCATTCGGTGTTTTTAGCGCCTTTTTCGCCCTCGCTGAAAAAGCATATTGCTCAATTTTTAGCCGATGGCACCGGTCCGCTGTCTGATGTCGCAAAAAGTTTAGAGCAACAAGGTGCAACTCCTGCTGAAGCGCAACAACAAGCGCGTTCGATGTTCGGTCATGCGCAAGGCATGCTTATTGTGGTAATGGCTGGCGATCATGGATTAACCACCATTCCACAATTAAATTTTGGTCACTTAGAAGATGATTACATTGAACATTCAATAACGGCCTGCGGCGAGCAATTTGCCGCAAAAGATGCATTAAAAACAGCAATGATTGATTTGCGTGCAAAGGCGATGGGCAATACTGGATGGCCAGCATTAATTGCTGGCCCATCAGCAGGCAGTAATATTTCTAATTATTGGCTTGGTTTAGCAGCGAGTTTAATTGAAGGCATGGATGAAGGTATGTTGTCATTAGCAGGTGTTGGCATTGAGCGACTGCGCGATTTAGGTTTTTGGATTGGTAGCGCAGTGCGCGATTTAGGTAAACCGCTCGATGAAGACAGTGCCGTTTTATGTGCGCGTTGTTATTTAATCGCAGGTGATGCTGAATCGGCGGCCGCTTATTTAGACACGTTATTACATGATGACGCTGATGCCGACAGTATTGCGGAATTAATTGTCCATTTAAGCGATACGGCAATTCGCACGACCATTCCGATTCCTGCGGCGGCCTGGCTTGAAACCTTTATCCCGCGCTTTGAAGACATGTTTGGTAAATGTTACGAGTTGCGTATTGCTCGATTTAAATTGCTCGCTTCGGCAGCAACACCTGCTGATAAATTACAAGCAGCGGCTGATGCTTTGTTTGCTGCAAATAAAAAATCAGCTCGTCAAGATTTAACACGCGAACCGATATGGCGTGTAGTGGTGGAACCTGGGGAATTATTGGAAACGGCAGCTGCGGCCACGCTCATTGATCGCAGCCCTACTTTTGTCTCAAAGCGTTTAGAACAAGGCACCATTCCGTTTTATCGTCAGTCTATTCAAGGACATACGGACCAGATACGGATTCCTAAAACAGCCTTGGAATCGTGGTTTGCCATCATGCAGGCACATAAACTGCTAGAATAATTTGCTAATTGTCTAGACAGCAATGGCTGTATGTGCAAGTATGAGTGTATTATGATAAGAGCGCTTTTCTTATTATGGTCATTTCTCGTTATTCTGTGTGCTGGTGATGTTTCAGCTAATCAGGAAAACATGACTTATTTAGAAAATAAACAGATTAGAATAGGCATGGACCTTAATAAAGGTGGAGCAGTTACATGGTTGTCGTCTTCAGAACATCCAGGGAATTTAATTAATAGTCATGATTTGGGACGCCAAATTCAAATGTCTCATTATTCAGGCCCTGTCCCTTTTAGTGTACCTGGGAAAGAGCCTAAAAAAGAATGGACACAAATAGGCTGGAATCCAATTCAAACGGGAGATGCATTTGGTAATCCCTCTCGCGTGCTAACGCATAAGAATAATGGGAAAGAACTTTATATTAAATGTATTCCCATGCATTGGCCGTTAAATAATGTTCCCGGGGAATGTGTATTTGAATCATGGACAACGTTGGATGGTCCTCGTGTAAAGATGCGCTTTTGTTTTACCAATAAGCGACCAGACAAAATGTGGTATCCTGCGCGAAGTCAAGAATTACCGGCTATTTATACGATATCTAAATTAAACCGGGTCATGTCATATGTTGGCGATGCACCTTTTACCAATGCACCACTAACGCATATTACAAATGATTATAAAGCGGCTTGGCCGTGGGCGCGCAGTTTTTGTACCGAGCAATGGGCGGCCATGGTCGATGATAACGATTGGGGACTAGGTATATTAAATTCCCAGTGTGTGGAATTTCATATGGGATTACATGGCAAGGGAGGATCAAGCGATCCCTTTGGCGGACCGACGACGTATATCGCTCCAATCATGAAGGATATTATTGATCACAATATTATTTATCACTATAATATAACGCTCATGACCGGCACATTAACCGATCTACGTTCTTATTTTACCGCGAACGCAGATCGTTCTTTACCGTCTTGGACATTTGCCACAGATCGTCAACATTGGTTTGTGCAAAATGCCCAAGACGAGGGTGTCCCGCTCAAAGGAAAATGGGTTATTACCTATGATAACACCACACCACGTTTGCAGTCGCAGCTTCGTTGTTGGCAAGCTGAGAACAGTGGTCCAATTGAGATCCGAGCGGCATGGACGGGGCTTGACTCCCATATCAATGTGCGATGGAAACAGCTCACTCACAAAGAGTGGCAACCAGATTGCGTTGCATCAGTACCGATAATGGGAGATGGTCGCATGCGTACTTTGAGTGTCCCTGTACCAGGAAAACCAGGCTATGAGAAGCTTTTAGTTGGATTAGCGATTGATCTGCCAGCAAAGAAACAAGGTACTTTTACGCTCGAATCAGTACGCGTGACGCCCAAATGATAAATAACCAACGCCTGTCCTTGGCGAATCATCTAAGAACTATAGTCTTATAGCATGCAGCCTTTTCGCCCTCGTTGGACTGATCGTTCTGGTGCGATAATCGCAATCGTCGGTCTTGGTTTGGGCATGACATTAATTCAGCAGCAATGGCCAGTTGGCGTGCAACTAATTACGTGGCTCATTTTGCTGTGTGTATTTTGCATTCCTTTCGTCGTATTGGAATTAGGAACGGGTTCTATTTTTCAAGATTCGTTATCTGAGAGCTGTCGAAAATCTGCTAAACATTCCGAAATTGTTGGATGGATCGCTGTGGCAGTCGCTTTAGTTGCAATGATATTAGTAACCAATCAAGCAAGTGTATTTTTAGGATTTGCCTATGACAGCGTTTTGGCTGCAATTGCAAATCAGCCCAATCAATTAACAGTCCATGCCGATGCCATGTTGGCTCCTGAATCAAAAGGGGGACTCCTAGTCGTAGCTATATTATTAGCGCTCGTGCAAGTACGATTGTGGCGTGGTGCGCCAGTTATTGCACGAACATCGACATTGTTAGTCATAATGGGTACAACGGGTGTGTTACTTATTACCGCTTTATTAATGTTACGCCCGGGAGCAATTAATGGCCTTTCATATTTATTGGCACCAGAAAATAATAAATTGGATGCATTATGGACTCCAGGTCCTTGGGTGTTTTCGGCGGGTGTCATTATAGTAAGTTGGGCAATGGGGAGTGGTGCGCTAACAGCATATGGTAGTTATTTTAACCGCTCAAGCGACACGACAGGTATTGGTGTTTTATCAGTTTTAATTTGTTCATTGGGACAATTTATTCTATTTCTTAGTTTTGCGTTAGGGCAACAAGTAATACATCCAGGGCAAGTTGCCTTTGATCAAGAGGTGTTATGGGGGCCGATGGCTGTCGGGGCCGTGCTGGCAAATGTCGGTTGGCCGTCGTGGTGGTCAGCATTAATGATTGCTATTTGGTTTCTGTCCTTGGGATCATTTTTAATGGTTGCTTTATTGGCGTTAATTGAGGCAGTTACGTCTCCTTTAGTTGATAAATTTCGCATTGGTCGTGAACGTGTCGTGCCAGGTTTATGTTTAACCGTTTTTTTTGTGTGTGCGATAATTGGACAAGAGGAAGCGACACCATCATGGGCAATTGACGGATTATTCGGAGCAATGGTGTTTACAACATTGTGCCAAGCGATTGTAGCGTGGCGTGCTATGAAATTAGACGCTATTACGCGACATCTAAACGCTTATTCAGCATTTCGCTTACATTACACGTATCGATTTATAATAGCACTGGCAATTCCTCTATTGAGCTGCGTTTTATTGGTATTTTGGAGTATGGGTAAAATGGAGTGGCCAATGATTGCAACCATGCTGGTGTGTATGTGTGTTGCGGCAATCATTACTACGCGTCTGCAAGGGAGAAATGGATGAAATCCAAGCAGATTATGAATTTTGCCATGATGGCGATTATTATTGCCGTCATCATGTTTATAATTTTCGATGCGGCATTTCGTGCTCGTGCAAATACTTTAACTGCATTTAGTAATTATAGTCCACAATGGGAAGATGCACTGCGTTTACCGGTCGAACAACGTGCATTTGATGTGATGGGACAATTATCGTCAGACCCGCAACAAGACCCTGAATTGGCCATGGCGGCTATCAATGTGCTACGACGCAGTCCAACATGGTCAGAGCGCTCACCGCATGTTTATAGTCAGTTGCGTGCCGTATTAGAAATCCGTCTAAGTGAAAAACCATTATCGCTCGAAACGATCCGTCCAATTTATAATTTATTAGAGGCCAGTGAATATGCTGATATAGCATCGTACCGTGATCGCATTATAGCGCTCGCAGGCGACCGCACTGCGTTAATTGCTGCCGTTCAAGAAGCTGTAGTTCAGTTACAAATGACGGGGGAAGATGGTGTTGATGAAGCGCTGAAAAACTTACAGAGGTCATGGTCAGCATTGAGAGTTCCAATTGATGACAAACCATTAAATTGGTTGGCAGCAAACACCCCCGAAATTGTCGGTATTGAATTACAAGCGCGAAATGCCGTGGAACGCTATATTCGTCAAGTATTGGTAACGTTTGGCATTCCGCAGGATGCGCAGTACGGAAAATCAATTCCAGACCAAGCCATGATTGAATGGCTAGATAATCAAGCACAAATTGTCAATACATCGCGACCACAATTACGCCAACGTTTACGCGCTTCAGTAACGATGTTGCGCATGCATAATGCAGAAGAAAATATGGACCCGGTTATTATTATGGCAATTAATTTAGCCAGCCGCCATCATATTGTCCCGTGGTCGGGAATCCTTATCGGACTACTTACAATAATAATGCTTAGTTTTGGAATTGCTTACGCAGCAGTGCGCTTACGTCGTGGTCCAACGCCAGTTGATGTTAATGCCGAAACCATGGAAAATGTTGAACCCATTGATTTGGATACCGACGCAGAAACACGCAGTCGTTCATCGGCATCAATTACCGATGTAGGATAGTTATTTTTCTTAAAATAGGAGCCTGTCTCCTATTGTTCGCTGTGATCAACACACATGGAGTGAAATAAAAAAGTCTCTTATGAATAAAGTAATTAATTCGCTTTTGTTCTTTGCTGTCATATTTCTATTTTCGTGTGCAAATAATGACCGTACACAGGCAGATAAAAGCGCTATGACACAAAAGTCACTCGGTGCAAATCCTCCAAATGGTGAAATTCTCTTTCAAGATTCCATGGCAGATAATTGGCAAGATAAATGGTTTTTAGACGGCGAAAAAGCAACGTTGGAACATCGCGATGGCGGGCTCTATTTTTCAGGCGGAACCATTACCAAAGAGCAAGATAATCAAGAATACCATGCGCATCACGCGGTGCTGTGGACTAAGCAAGTATTTGAGGGTGATTTGTTTATACGTTTCGAGATGACCCGCATTGATAACAGTAATTACGGAAACACGTTGCTCTATATTCAGGCACAAGGCATCGGACACCCACCATATGTCCCAGACATTCAGGAATGGAATGAAATGCGAACGATTCCTGCTATGGATAAATATTTTACCTATATGAGTTTATTGAGCGTTAGTTTTCGTGAGAATATTCGCTGCAAGCGTTATCCGCTGCGTGATGTCAAGGGAAATGTCTATGAAGAGGCCTTGTTTAAACCAATGTTGGAATATGACGGTATTCAACCAAGAAAATCGTACACAGTTGAAGTTGAAAAAAAGAACCCGTACCTCACGCTTAGACTTTATGATACCGAAAGTAAAAAATTAATTATAACACACAATTGGGACATTACCAAAAATCCAGCAACACAAATGCCTCGACTTATCGAAAAAGGGCGCATTGGTTTGCGCCACATGTCAACGAAACAATTTTTATACAAAAACTTTGTAGTTCGTTCACTGTAGCTGCGTTTCGTATAATAAGCTATCCGTCAAACCGCGTCCAGGTTTCATCAATTAAAATTTCATGCGGATAAAAGCGGGCCTTATAAACCATTTTTTGGCACCCGTGGATATAAAACCCTAAATAAAGCCAACTTAAATGTTCGGTGCGAGCATGTGCTATTTCGCTTAGAATCATAAATGTTCCCAATGCACGCTGTGACTGTTCTGGGTCGTAATAACAATATACACTCGACAAGGCATCGTTAAATGCATCAAGCACACTGACGGCTATTAACCGGCCATCAGCGTCCCGCGCATGTAATTCTCCACCATGTACGCCACCATCTTCACATAAATAATTGAGGCCATCGTCATCCGGTGGTTTTCCATGAATGGCGGTTTGATAGCGAGCATATAAATCTGTCCGTTCACTATCTTGTCCGCGTGCGTGCCATGATAGCGACAAATCTGCATTACGTTTGAGGCATCGTCGTTGGTCACGGCGTGGACGAAATAAACCAATGTCGATACGGATCGGCTGACATGCCGAACACCCAGGACACACGGGCATATACAATAAATTACCAGAACGACGGAACCGATAATCCATTAATGCTCGGTAGGGCAATTCGGTAGGGGGATTTGGTTCTGGATGAAAAGCATGGAATTCCCTATCAGGTAGATAAGGACAGGGACCGCAATTATAGACGATTCCATGCATAAGGCTGCTAGGTATTATCGCAAATATGATGAATCGGCAAGATCGAAGGTCGATTACGGAGAAGAGCTAAAGGCAAAATCTGACTAAGGCGTCTATTAGGCGTTCGGCATTTGAATAGCGCCTGCCATGACTTCTTCAGCGAAATAACTAGAGCGAACATAAGGACCAGAAGCAACATATTTAAAGCCTGCTTCTTTTCCCCATTTCTCATAAAGTGAAAACTGTTCAGGGGTGACAAAGCGAATAATATCATGGTGTTTTAAGCTTGGGCGCAAATACTGACCGACAGTAAAAATATCAACCTGATGGGCGACTAAATCATCCATAACTCGACGCACTTCATCATCCGTTTCACCAAGACCAACCATCATCCCTGATTTGGTAAGAATAGTTTTATCCATTAATTTAACTCGTTGTAACAAGGTTAACGAGCGTTGGTATTTTGCCTGTGGACGCACTGTCGGATATAAGCGAGGGATGGTTTCTAAATTATGATTATAGACGTCTGGTCTGGCCGTTACGACCGTTTGTAATGAGGCTTCATCACCACAAAAATCGGGCGTTAAAAATTCGACTAATACATTTTTATTTTTACTGCGTAATGCTCGAATTGTTTCTGCAAAATGACTAGCGCCCTGATCAACTAAATCGTCACGATTAACACTGGTCACAACGACAAAGCGCAAGCCTAATTCACTAACGGCTTTTGCGATACGCTCTGGTTCGGTTGGATCTAAGGGTGGTGGTACTTTGGCATATTTTACATCGCAAAATGTGCAGGTACGCGTGCAGGTTTCTCCCATCAGCATAAATGTAGCGGCTTTTTTCGCCCAGCATTCTTGACGGTTTGGACAGGTGGCCTCTTCACAAACCGTCACTAAGCCATGACTACGAACAATGGCATTGGTTTCGGCTGAAGTGCCATGATCTGGCAGACTACGTTTGAGCCATTTTGGTAGGCGTTGGCGTTCGGGACTAATTGGGACAACAGGCATGAATTTGTAACCAAGGATAGAGGAGAAGTACGGGCCATGGTCAGGATCGCCACAGCGCAGTAGTGGTTCAACGGGGCGGTATGATGCAAAAAATCGGCCGAGCGCAAACCCTGTCAGCCAGAGGTGCAACTTGGCCTATTTATAAGGAGAAATGAGGGCTTTATATACTTTACCGCTATTTTCTTACGAGCTAGGTACCCCAGCGCCTGTAAAAAGAAGCTCATAAGCTAAAACACGAGGTTGAGCAGACAGACAATTTGTTTTAAAAAGTATACGTAAAAGCTAATGTGTTTGGGGCGATTAGTAATTAATAGTTCAGGTCAAATAACGGCATTTATCGTATGAGATATATTATGAGTGTCTATTATTTATAGTATCTTAAGCATTTTGAAATATGCTGGCAGTTAAGAAAAAAAACACGCGATCTTATTAATGTCCTGCTAAACCTTATTTGAAATAAACTTGCATATTTACCGCATGTGCGAGATGACATGCGCTGCAACCTGGGACTCAATGACACAAAAACATCATGGTGAAACAGATATAGGTGGCCCACAGCGCGTCTTTCAAAAGACCAGTTGGACGCAGATTTTGCAGGCCCGTGATGGTTCAGCGACCATGACGCAAAATGCTCTTGAGCATTTAATCAATCTTTATTGGAAGCCGGTCTATTTTCATATTCGTCGCAAAGGGCACGATGTCGAAGACGCCAAAGATTTAGCTCAGGAATATTTTACTAAATTTATGGAGCGCGGCGCTTTGTTATCTGTCGATCCAGCAAAAGGGAAATTTCGCACGTTTATCTTGGCAACACTCGATCATTTCCTCTGTGACGAGTATGACCGTCGCAAAGCCAAAAAGCGTCAACCCATGCTCAATTTTGCGCAGGCCGAAGAGCACTACCACCACGATTATAATTTTGAGCGTGATTGGGCAACGGTTGTGCTTGATCGGGCATTTACGCGCCTGCAAGAAATCGCTCCACGAGAAGCACGCGTCGTTGCAGCTCAGCGTTCGGGGAAGACTGCCTATCAAGATTTGGCTAATGAGTTAGGGACGACTGAAGCCAATATCAAAGTGATGGCGCATCGTGGGCGAACGAAGCTACACGGGCTCATACTGGATGAGCTGCGCGAAACCGTGTCTCAGCCTGGGGAAGAGCAGGAAGAACTTGCCGCCCTCTTTCGGGCATTTTCCTTGTAACCTTTTTGTGTGGTTCCCTCTTATAGGGGTAAAGGAACAAAACATGGAAAACACCTGCCCCAATTGCGGCCACTGTTATGACAGCCAAGTTGCGCCAGGACTCAAAGATTCGTGCCCCAAATGCATGGCAGAGTTCTTGATGGGCATGTCTGTCGATATGAATGCGACAAAAACGTTAGGAACCGGTGCGCCAAATAATCATGCCAGCAATCATCCCTTGCGGGTGGGCAGCACTGTTCAAGACATGGAAATCCTCGAGTTTATTGGTCAGGGAGGCATGGGCTTTGTCTACAAAGCGCGACAAAAAAAATTAAATAGAATTGTGGCTCTAAAAATACTTGATCCACGCCTGTCATCGTCCAGTGAATTTACCAGTCGTTTTAATCATGAGGCCAAAGTCTTGGCTGCACTGAGTCATGCCAATATTGTGCAAGTGTACGACTATGGGAAAGCCGATGAGTATTATTATTTAGCAATGGAATACGTCGATGGCGCAACACTGCGAAGCGCTATGACGACTCAACGCATGTCACCAGAAACAGCGCTTCGCTATGTGCCGCAAATATGTGATGCGTTGCAATACGCGCATGCCCAAGGCGTGATACATCGTGATATTAAGCCGGAGAATATTTT
>JAHEDF010000547.1 GCA_024641365.1 Planctomycetota bacterium
GCCACTGTAGCATTTACGATTCGCTGGTGTGAATGCCGTATCCGCAGGCAGAGGGCCATCACAATCAATGCCGTGCTGGCGTAATGTTTTAATTGCTGGCACAATAATACGCCGCTCTTCTGTGCCAAACAAACCATCTTCGCCCGCGTGTGGATTTAATCCTAAAATAGCTAAACGAATTGGACCCCGCTGTAAACGTTGTAAGGCCTTCGCCATCAAGGATCCGCAGGTTACTATTTTCTCTGACGTTAATGATTGTGGTACGCTCTTTAGTGATTGATGTATGGTGGCTAATACAACCGCAATTTTTTTGTCATACATCATCATAACTTCGCCTGTTATACCACAGCGCGCGGCCAGCATTTCTGTATGTCCAGGGAAAGGACTTCCGCCTGCTGCCAACGCCGCTTTATTAAGTGGGCAGGTAACGAGCGCTGAAAAATCTTTACTCAGACATCCATCAACAGCTGCTTCCACCCAACGCGCTGCCGCTGCACCATTTTTCCCCTGAACAATTCCTGGTCGCACATGTTTTACATCAAATGATGGCGTTGGATCAAAAATGATTTTTGGTAATCGTAAGCGCAATTGTTTTGCAACGCGCGTTACTACCGAACGACTTCCAATTATAATGGGGTCGCACCATTGTTGCACATTACTATCGTGCACGGCTTTTATCGCTAATTCTGGCCCCACACCAGCCGGATCACCGATGGTAATGGCAATGCGCGGCTTGAGTGATTTATTTTTACGGACAACACCAACTGGTTGTGCGGTCATTCTCCAACCACTTGTACTTCATCTAATTTCCATCTGACATCGGCGAATTCTAAACGTAGCTGACTGCCCTTGGGAATGCGCGCATCCTTAATTTCGCTAACAACCTGATTATTTACCATAACTTGTAGCGTGTTATTTCTACATATTAATCGAATAGTTAAAGGACCACTGGGACGTGCTGGCGATACATTTTCCCAACCCTGAGCTGAATGGACTTTTAATTTTAATGCATCAGGTTCTATACGCAGTGCCAATTCTGACTTTTCCGCTTTTACACAACTAATTAAAGCCTGTCCATCGCCATTGCCAAGTTCCAATTTTAAGCCAGCATTCCACGTTGCGCCACCAACGGGCACACTAATCGCTAACCCACTGGCATCGTTGCCGACGCCGCTAAGGGCACCATCAACTAGTCGAATTTCCCCTTGTAGGGTTTCGATAAATTGCAAATCGCCTAATTCACTGAAATTTAAAATTGCGGCTTCGCGACCAAATAATGCTTCACGACGTTGAACTAAAACACCAGATTTAAGCGCATCTTGATTTAACAATAACGCCTTACCTTCTTCGGCATAACCGGTTAAAATTAAAACCGCACCAGCGCTCAATGCTTGCTCACCTTTGGCCGCACGTAAGTGCTCACGTGTCGCTTGCCACTGACTCTGCCATAACGGTTTAGCGCCAACTGCTTCATGAGCTAATGCAGCAAATTGACGATAAACGCCTGCCACTGAAGTTCCGGTAAACCACGGCTCTAATTCTTTTGCAAGCACTGGTAATTTATCTAATTGGCCTTCTTCGATTGCTTTGCGTGCTTGGCGACGCGCTAGGCGTAATTTTTGATCTAACTTAGTAATTAATTCTTGATAACGACTTTCTGCATCTTTGCGATTATTCGAGAGAGTGACATCGCGTAGTTCACCAAGCTTTGCGATACGCGGCGCTACCCCTGCTGCGGCATCATTCGATGGCAAGGCTGCTAATTGTTTACGGTACCATGCTTCACCATCTAACTGCATTTGGTTACGCTTAAGTATCACCCCTTGCATATAGGCTTGGTCAGATGGTGAGGACTTTAATTCATCGGCAAATCGATTAAGGGTTAATTCCGCTGCGCCCCAATTACCACGTGCAATATGTTCGTTTATGGCTTGTTGTGTCGTACGCCAGCGTTCCGCTGTATTATTTACCGTATTTGGCGTGTTCGACGGCGTATTGCTTGGTGTTTCAGGCTTAATATCTGACAATAATGACGATGAGTGATTATTTGTATTTCCGTCATTAAATGAACCGGCAAAGCCATTATTTGCAGTATCTTTGCGTTCCATTAATTTTGAGAATGAAACACCGGAGAACATATAGACGACTGCCACTAAAACAATTAATAGGACGACAAATACCAACGATTTTATTTGCGACTGCGATTCACGTGCCGCACGAACCTGTGCTCGTTCTATGTTAATAGCAGCTAGTGCTGCTGCATCACCGCCACCAGCAACCGGATTACTGCTGGAGCTTTTCTTTCCTTTTGGCTGTCCTGACGCTGGCATTTTAGAAACCGCTTCACGCACACTTTTGATCTCTGTAAGCACTTCATCCATAGTGGCAAAACGCCATGACGGATTTTTAGATAACATACTATGCAATAATTCGTCAACTATTTTTGGTAAGTTAGGGACTTTATCAGCAGCATTCGGAATTGGGCTTTCTAACTGTGCCTTTAAAATTGCTTTTGGACTGTCGTCATCAAATGGCGGTTCACCAGTTAACATGTGAAAAAGAACACAGCCTAAACTGTACACATCACTCCGTTCATCGCCCGCATCACCTTTCGCTCGTTCAGGGCTCATGTACCAGGGGTTACCAATAACGCGTTTTTTTCCGCTTGCTGAACGACCTGAATTTAAAACCCGTACAATGCCTAAATCTAATAATTTAATTTTACCCTCATTGGACAACATAAGTGTGCCAGGATGAACATCACTATGAATGACTTTTGCTTTATGGGCTGCTTGTAAAGCTGATGCTGAGTGTTCAGCGATAATCATTGCCAAGTTTGGGTCTAATTTTCCGTCGCGCGTCAACAAGACTTCTAATGTATC
>JAHEDF010000091.1 GCA_024641365.1 Planctomycetota bacterium
AAACGGTGACACGATTAATTGTTTTAGGGACACCCATTACACCGACCTGTGAAAAATCCTTAGGCGGTTTGCAAGAAGCCGCGCTTTATGAAGGACACGGTCCGGCTGAAATTGCCCAGCGCTTTCGTGATCGCGGTGTAAAAATTTATGCACATAGTAATGAAGGTTATTGGGGACAATCTGTTGCTGAATATGCGTTGGCACTGACATTGAGTGGACTACGTCGTCTCCCACAACTGCATCAATCAATTACGCAGGATATTTCTGCGTGGGATTACGCCCCTATCGATGGGGTTGGCCGTCCAGGACAACGTGGTTATCAATACGGTGATGACCCACGCTTTGTAAATGGGACGTTAGCTGGAAAACGCGTGCGCATTGTTGGCCTTGGCAACGTGGCAAGCCGTTATGCTGCATTTGCACAAACCATTGGTGCCGATATTGCAGCCTGGGATCCGTATAAAACACCAACTGATTTTGAAAAAGCTGGTGCACGTCAGGCTGCAGATCTTGACCATTTAATGAAGGATGCAGAAATATTTGCACCCATAATTCCATTAACAACCGATACGGAAGGATTAATTACAACAAAATTAATTGATGCCTTACCGCGTGGGTGTTTAGTTGTATTAGTAACGCGTGCGATGGTGTGCGATATGAAAGCAATTCGCCGTCGTGTGTTAGCAGATGAATTAGCATTAGCCGCAGACGTTTTTGACCTCGAACCATTACCGCTCAAAGATCCGTTATTAGGTCGTCATAATGTGGTCCACACTCCCCACCATGCGGGGCGCACCAAAGATGCAAATATTGCGTGGGCAGAGCGATTAAGTGATTTATTTACGTAATTAGTGACGAACACCTCGTAATTCTACATAGCATCTGGCATGATAGCTCCTACGTTTGCACGTATGCGCACATTTACTCTTCCGATTAGCGGCATGACCTGTCAGGGCTGCGTTGCTGCAGCCACCAAAGCGTTGAGCGCTGTACCAGGTGTGCAACGTGTTGACGTACGGCTCACCGAACAAGATGCCGTAATTACTGCAGACGATACCATACTAAATGATAATTTAGATGCCGCTTTAGCACGCGTTGGCTTTCGTCGCGGTCCGGAAACAACATTGGCATAATTTATGTCGACAACAGACAACGTAGAGCACGTGCGACTCGCATTAGTCGAAGGACTTCACTGTGCGTCATGCGTTACACGTGCCGAAAATGTTTTACAGAACACCACTGGTGTTACTGAGGCACAGGTTAATTTAGCGACCAAAGAAGCTGACATCACCTTCGATAATACCGTCACGAATATCGCTGCTATTAAAACACGCCTGCAGGATGGCGGTTTTACACCTGCTGAAGAAGACGAACATACGATACCTGATTATCGCACAACCAACATCCCTGAAAAGAGACAGTCACTAATAGCTATTATTTTAGCCACTCCTGTTATGGTACTCGGCATGGCGCATTGGCATCATCCAATGAGTTGGTGGGTACAAATTATTTTAACAACATTAATTATTTTTTGGCCTGGTCGCAGTATTTTTTTATCAGCACTGAAAGGACTGCGCCATGCGCAAATGGGCATGGATACCCTGGTCGCCATGGGCGTCAGTGTCGCGTTTTTATTAAGTTTATCCGCTGTGTTTTTGCCGCAATGGTGGCCACAACCACTGCCCATTTATTTCGAATCAGCAGCGGTCATTGTCGCCTTAGTTTTGTTGGGACGATGGCTAGAAGCACGCGCTCGTAGCAGCACCAGCGCCGCCGTCATGGCACTGGTTAATCGTCGGCCACCAACCGCGCAGCGAATTATTGGCGACACAACTGAATCTGTTTTAGTCGGGCATATTGTCGTCGGTGATTGCGTGCGCGTACGCACTGGTGAAACCATTCCCATTGATGGCGTTATCATTCATGGCGATGGTCATGTGGATGAAGCGATGATTACTGGTGAAGCGCTGCCCATTGCAAAACACCAACATGATCATGTCACTGGTGGTACCGTATTAACTGATGGTTTACTCGATGTTCGCGCTAACCGCGTGGGTGCAGATACGGTGCTGGCACAATTAATTGAACAAGTGCGAACCGCTCAAGGAGCAAAACCTCCGCTAGCACGATTAGCAGATCGCATCAGCGCTATTTTTGTTCCCATCGTTATTACCATTGCGTTATTAACCTATGGCATTTGGTTGCTCGTTGCTCCCGACATGCTCTCGCATGCCTTACTCGCAAGCGTAACCGTTTTAGTTATTGCCTGTCCATGTGCTTTAGGACTTGCCACGCCGACTGCCATTATGGTTGCGGTTGGTCGCGCAGCGCAACGCGGTTTACTTATTCGCAATGGTGCTGCTTTAGAGCAAGCCACACACATTACGAAATTAGCATTTGATAAAACGGGCACCCTCACCACCGGAAAACCGCACGTTGATCGTGTGCTTTGTGAAGACGATATTTCAGAGGATGTTGTTATTCGTTACGCTGCTCTCGTGGAAAAAGGCTCCGAACATCCACTCGCACGTGCCATCGTGCGCGCAGCGGAAGAGCGTCAATTAGACCTAACTGGTACTTTAACGCATGTCCATAATGATGCGGGCTACGGCATAAGCGCAACCATTGGCAATGAAAATGTCGCCGTTGGCAATGCGCGTTATATGCGCACACATGCGGCAGATTCAAAATTATTAAACATGCAATTAGATAATACGACGCAGGTCTTCGTTGCACGTGATGGCCACGTAATTGGTTTATTAGCATTAAGTGACGTTATTAAACCAGAAGCAAAAGCGTGTATTGATGCCCTACAACAACGTGGCATCAGTTGTGCACTTTTAACGGGAGATCAGCTGGCCAGCGCCAACGCTATTGCCCAACAAGTTGGCATTACTGATATTCATGCTGGTTTATTGCCAGCCGACAAAGTGACGCATATCCAACAATGGCAGCAGCAACAACAGTACGTGGCCATGGTTGGAGACGGCATGAATGATGCGCCAGCTTTAAGTTGTGCGAATGTCGGCATTGCTATGGCCACTACCGATGCTGCCAATGCGATTGCATGTGGTGCTGGTGACATTGTCATTTTATCCGGTCGCACCGATGGTGTCGTGGCCATTATTGATTTATCGAAAGCAACGGTGCGCACCATTAAACAAAATCTTGCTGGTGCATTTATTTATAATATCATCGCCATACCTATTGCCGCTGGCGTCCTATTTCCCATGACCGGCTTACTCTTAGATCCAATGATTGCAGCCGCAGCGATGGCGGCATCGTCTTTGACCGTCGTTGGCAATAGTTTACGCTTGGGACGAACACTCTCATAAAACCACATGATACCTACCACTGAAGAATTATTAGCGTATCGCGAAGGGCGTCTAGAATTGTCGCGCTTTGAAGCCATTGATGAGTGGATCGCCAAACAACCACCAGAAGAACAAGCAAAATTATTAGGCGCCGATGATGACACCGCCGTCATGGTTATGCCAGTTGAACTGATAGAAGAGGCCCTCAATAAATCGGCATTTACCCCTGAAAATAGCGGGCCGAAACGCTATCGTATTGATCGCCATTTAGGTGCTGGCGGCATGGGCATCGTTGAATTAGCGTACGATAATGTTTTAGGTCGTGAAGTTGCGCTCAAACGTTGTCGTCCACGCCAAGTCAACGAATCAATGAGCACGTACGCAGCGCGTCTGCGAACCTTTAGACGTGAAGCAGCCATTACAGCGCAATTAGAACATCCAGGAATTGTGCCTGTCCATGATGTCGGCATTGCTGCACATAACGAACCCGCTTTTGTTATGAAATGTTTAGATGGCGAATCGCTAACGGAATTTATTAATCGAGAACATGCTAGTTCACAATCATTAGACCTTGGGCGTTTAGTAGAATTAGTTTTACGTATTGCTGAAGCTATTGCTTATGCGCATCGACGCGGCGTGGTACATCGTGATTTAAAACCAGACAATGTAATCGTTGGGTCATTAGGCGCGGTGCATGTTATTGATTGGGGTTTAGCTGGTGTCATCGCGAGCGCTGAAAAACCGACACATAATACCTCCATGTTAAAGCGCACCAGCATTGATGATCAAACCTCTACTATTGGCACCTATCGTTTAGGCACACCTGCGTGGATGGCACCAGAACAATTTCACGGTGCTCCGGCAGATCCACGCATGGATGTGTTTGCCCTTGGTGGAATTTTAATGGCGCTGCTGACGGGCCATGGGCCACGAGAAGGCAACATAAAGTCGAGCACAATTAATTCCGCGCCATTATTAAATCGCGGATTACCGCGCGGTTTAGCTGCGGTCGCACAACGGTGTTTACAAACTGATCCAAAAGAACGTTATAAAGATGGTGGCGCAGTTGCGGCAGAATTACGACGTTGGTTAAGTGCCGGAATTACGCAGGCTGAAAAAGCTGGCTACATGGCACATTTTTATGCGCGCCTTCGGCGATCACCTCGTTTATTAGCCGCAGGATTAGGCGTGATTATCGCTGCAGGATGCGTCGGTGGTGCTTTAGCCGTGCAACGCGCGCATCAACGTGCTAAGGCAATTCATGAAGCAAATGATTTAGTCGCCGATATTGATTTAGCCGATGAAGATGCAGTGAGCGATGCGCTTACCCAAGCCGAATATTTATTGCGAGCACACCCAGATTTAAATGAAATAATAAATGTACGCACGCGCTTATTGGCTGTTGAAGATGCGTTTCGCGCACAAAAACAACTCGAACAAGATCGTTCGTTACTCAATCAAATGCAACGTCATTACCGTGTTGCAGGTCCGTGGGAAACAGAAATTCACGATTTACATCAGGCTTTATCCCAGGTTGGTTATCCACTTGATCGTACCGGCACCATTAGTCCCATCACCTATGCTGAACGCTTACGCGACGATCGTTTAGCAGAAAACGTGCTGACTACGATGACACAATTATATTATGCGTATTTATTTGAGAACGTAGATGTGCCCTTACGCGAAACTATTCCACGCTTAATTAATCTTGCTGGCCCCACGCCCCAATGGCGTGCAATGGGTGATGTATTAGCGGAAGTCACTATTTTTGAACATGACTTAGTTTTTTGCCACTGTCCTGCTGCTGGCGTGGTGCTAACCAATGCTACCACCACCGATTTAGTATTAGCGGGTTATGGGCCAGAACCACGTTTAGTGCGTGCCGCATGGGAGCGGTGGCATGAAGACACTGCCGCATTTTGGCCACGCATTATGGCGGGTAGAAATTGTCTCAAACGTGGTGAATGGCGCATGGCTGAACGCCATGCATTAGTCGCATTAGGCAGTGAACCAGATAGTTTATGGCCCCATTTAATTTTGGCTTATGTTGCTTTAGCAGATCAAGATTGGGAATCATTATTACGAGAAGCAAATGCGGGGCGCATTGAAAATCACGATCATTTAGAACTGGTGGTGTTATGTTCTATTGCCCTTGCACGATTGAATCGCCTTGAACAAGCACAAGTTATTATTGATGAGCGTGATGCCGCTGCGACTTTACGTTATCATTTAACCAGCACGAGTGGGCATCCGCTTAATTTGGCCGTCCGTGCTTTATTGGATGCCGGTATAAAAATACCAGACGCTAAGCCAAAACTAGGACCACTCGTACGCCGACCTAGTGAGTAATCACCCCTTCTTACGGCTCTTAAAATGTGCTCTGTATTTTCTAACGCTCGTCTATCACCTCATTTTTATGAAATTTTTTGAGCTGTCTTTTCTTAAATGGATTCGCTCTCAATGCTATTCGGCTAATAATCGCGTTTAAATCATCATTTGCTGAAAAAATGAAAATTCATAAAAAGGCAATTAACCGCAGAGGGCGCAGAGAGCGCAGAGATGGTTTTTAAACAAATCTACAATAAAAATTACCGTTTATTGGCATTTAAAGGTAATGGAATGAGCTAAGATTTTTTATATAAATTCCCTCTGCGCCCTCTGCGGTTAATCTGTCTTCGATTAAACGTGTTTTCCAAGAGAAAACGCGATTATTAGTCGAATAGCATTGTCTCTGTGATCTCTGTGTTAAATGCCTTCCTAGAAATCCCCGTCTATGGTAAGACATGCGAGCGGAATTTTTTACACTAACGAAATCAATTGGATATACTCGCCTCTTAGCCGAATAGCCGAATAGCATTGCGCGTGTCTATTTATGACTTTAGCAGCCAAATGACTAATAGGCAGTGCTGGAACAGAAATTGAACACGTTGGCATACCCCTGTAAATTTTGCATTACCCATAAGTCACCACGATTTAGATCAATCCCTTAGATCAACCCGATAGACATACTCTGGGCATAGTAAAAATACGAAAAGTGCAAAAAAATGTGACCACTCTTGACCGGCTAGCAACAAACTTGGCTGGGATACTTGTTTTGACGTTGATGAGCTGACTAGAATAAATAGTAGCGGTTGTGGAAAACCGCCCATTATGCGCGCCATGCTCAAACACAAAATACTTAGTCTATTCGGTATTCTCTACCTTATCTTGGCAAGCAACCTCTCTGGCGCGGATATAAGCAATACTGTTGTTGCTGACGATAGTCTTGTGCCAATAAAAGCCGCACCGGTAATAGTGTGGAATCGTGAAATTACACGATTCCGCATGGGGTGGGGGAATTATAATACCCAAGAACGCGCTGAACACGCAGCCGCTCGCATCGCTCATTTAGACGAAGCTCTTTTGCTTGAAAAAATTACCGCTAAGTCAGCTCAAATAGATGGTTTTACAGGCTATATGTTTTATGTCGGTGGAGAATTATTATTTGGCTTGGCCACCCAAGATATGACTACTGAAGAAGCAAAAAACATGGAGGAAACTGCTGCGAAAACTGTTACCCGGATCAAAGAAGTTTTCGATGCTCGTCTAGCACAACGGCGACCTGATGTAATATTACATGGAACAGCTTGGATTATCGCCGCAACTCTGCTAACAGCTCTATTTCTCTTTATAATAAATATCGGACATCGACACATACAGAATTCAATTAGGCAAGCAAAGTTAAACCTACCAAGAGTCGGCGGATTTGATTTAAATCCAATTTTCCGTTGGTTTCTTAGCACCATTATACGGTTACCATTTTGGTCCTTTGTAGGCTTTTGCTTATTTACCTGGCTGACATTTACCCTGTCGCAATTTCCTTACACACGACCATTAGCTGATGGCCTGCACGGGTGGTTACTCACGTTTGTTTATAATATTTTACTGAGTTTTACCCATGCATTGCCAGGCCTGTTAATGGTCTTCATCATATTTATTGGCACTCGTATTGTCATTCGTGCCATGGATGCCTTTTTTCGAGGCGTCGAACATGGCACCATACTATTACACTGGATGCAGCCAGAAACAGCTAAAGCCACACGTCGCATGGCAAGTATTATGACTTGGCTATTTGCTATAACGGTTGCCTATCCCTATATTCCCGGTTCGAGCAGTGATGCATTTAAGGGTGTTAGCGTGTTTGCCGGTTTACTTTTGACACTCGGAAGTGCGGGCATGGTTAATCAAGTAATGAGCGGCTTGGTCGTGGTGTATGCACGCATGATGAGGCCAGGCGATATAATTAAAGTAGGTGATGTTGTCGGTGAAGTGCTCGAATTAGGCTTTTTATCAACGAAAGTGCGCACCAGTGTTGGCCATGAAATTAGTATGCCAAATGCCCTATTAGTCGGTACATCTGTTTCAAATTATTCACGCTTCAAAAGCGATGTTGGTCCCGTCATTCACACAACAGTTACTATTGGCTATGACACGCCTTGGCGACAAGTACATGCTTTATTGAAAATGGCCGCTAGCCGTACGGACGGAGTTAATCACCAAGAAACACCGCTCATAATTCAAACCGCATTATCAGATTGGTATGTTACTTATGAAATTCGCTGCGTCATCTATGCTGTTGAAAAACGCATTATCATTTTATCAAATTTACATGCCGCTATTCAAGATACCTTTAATGAATATGGCGTGCAAATTATGTCGCCAAATTTCGTGGCGCAGCCCGAAAAGTCTGTTGTAGTTCCTAAAGATAGTTTTTACTTATCGCCTGCGGCCCCAAAGCCCGAATAATATTTTTGGGAAATTAAACGTAGGAACTTGATTATTGTCGCAACGCGCCCAATAAAACTTCACATGCTGCGGTACCATCTTCTTGCAAACTAATTTCACCTGCTTGGCGCAAACGGTCAGCGATAGCCTTTTGTAAATACGTACGACCGCGCGCTAAGCGACGATGGCAGGTTGCGAGCGGAATAGCTAATTCTGCACTGATGTCGCGTAAATTACGACCCTCTACTAAATTGGCTTTGACAATAACGGCGACTTCTGGTTCCAAGGTGCCATCGGCTGCCCACGCAGACAAATCGCGCCACGCTAAAGTAATTAATGATTCCGCCCAGGCACGATCCATCGCTTGCTGTAAATCATCGGTTGGTCTATTGGCAACGGCTAAGGCTTCAGCGACGGTGGTTTCGCCGTCTTCGCCCATGTTGGCATTCATTTCACGATTATGCTGTTGGCGACGCATAGCATTACGCGCGGCATTATAAGCCAAGGTCATAATAAAATAACGGAAACGGCTGGCTTGACCGTCGGCAATTTCGCCGGGATGGGCACGCGCTAATAAATCCGGGTGTTCCATCAAATAAATTAATACTTCTTGAATGACATCATCGACACGCGCTGCCATGGCGTCGCTGACAAATTTGCCACGTAAATAACGACCGATCGGATCAGCATATAATTCAAGTACGACAGCGACTTGATCTGGCTGTTCTGCTAGGCGTCCGATTAATGACCAGCGTGTTTCCGGAAATTCCATATGAACTATGTAGAGCAGTTTAAATCAATGAAAAGAGACGGTTTACCATCGCTATTTGACTGTACCAATCTCTTCCATGCCCATAAATGTACTAAGTGGCGCATCACCCAAAGAAATAACATTATTATGGTCGCCGTCTGGGATTACGACGAATTCAATAGCGCTGTCTAATTTGGCTAAGTCTTGGCCCATGGTGACTGGTATAAAGGGGTCTTGTTGACCATGCATAATCATGGTTGCCGGCAAACCTGCTGCTATAATTTCTTTCAGACGTGCCACATTGTCGAAACGATGCGTTAAAAGCTCACATAGCGGCCATCCTACCTGACGTTTGGCCATGGCTTTCATCGTGGTAAAAGGAGAAATTAAAATCATGCGCTGCACTGGATTTTTTACTGTATATTGCAAAGCCGCTGCGGCACCAAGTGAGTGTCCAAGTACGTGTATCGGAACGTCTTGTTTAATATGCTCCTTCAGTAAATTCATGGCTTGTTCGGAGCTATTCAAAATAGATGCCGGTGATGGTTTCCCTGGATGTGCGCCATAACTGGGATAATCAATTAGCACATAACCAGCTCCAGCAATTTTATGACTATTTGTAAAAGATACCCAGTCTAATGCTGTATCTGCATTACCAACAAAAATAACCCATATTAATTTCAGCGCTTCATTGTTATGCGGTGGACAATAAAATCCCACAATCTTTTGCTGTGCTGCTGTCGCGTCTGTGCTTCGCAGTGTGATAATTTCATTTTGTGATTGCGATACTTCTTGTAATTGCTCTGTTGTATAGGTTCGCGAAAGATAGATCATTGATGATTGACGGAAAAATAATACCAGCGCAAAAAAGACAAATGCTGCGATAACCGTTCCAACAAAAATAATCATAAGCCGACGTACTCGCTTGCCCCACGACTGCGAACCATGAGACCCTGGTTGTCCAGCGAGTGGCGGTGATTGCATAAACCCAGGTCGTAGGCGAACGCTGACAAATGAAAAGCGTCCACGGTAAAACTTAGGCTCGTCTGTGCTCGCTCCTAGTAGTGCATTATGCGCAAAAATTGCTTTATTTATACGGCTCATGCGCTCTTCAGTGATCTATTGGGAAGTAGCACTTGCCCCTGCCGTAATCGTTTAGACCCTCGCCCCTCCCTCACGTTTCTGGAGCCAACCTCATGCCCATCCGTCGCGCGTTATTGTCTGTTTTTGATAAAACAGGAGTCGTTGATTTTGCGACGGCGCTGCACCAACGCGGCGTGCAATTATTATCAACTGGCGGCACTTACCAGGCGATTAAAGCCGCTGGCTTACCAGTTGTTGAAGTTGCAGAACACACAGGGTTTCCAGAAATGATGGATGGCCGCGTAAAAACCCTGCATCCAAAAATTCATGGTGGGCTTTTGGCAAACCGCGCCGTCGATGCGCACCTCGCTTCTGCTAAAGAACATGGCATTGATTTAATTGATATGGTGGTGGTTAATTTATATCCATTTGAAGCGACGGCCGATAATCCTGCTTCTACCACGGCTGATAAAATTGAAAAAATTGATATTGGTGGACCATCGATGTTGCGTTCAGCGGCAAAAAATCATGCGTCGGTCACAGTTCTGGTTGACCCCGCCGACTACGCTCGCTGCTTATCAGAAATGGATACCAACAACGGCGACACAACCTTGGCATTCCGCCAACGCTGTGCGCGTACCGTGTTTCGCACCACCGCGCGCTATGATGCTTTAATTGCAGATGAATTAACCCGTATTGCCAAATTTCCTGCTGATGAAGCATTCCCTACTGAAAATGCCTTACCAGTTAAAAAAATTATGGCTTTGCGTTATGGCGAAAATCCACAT
>JAHEDF010000548.1 GCA_024641365.1 Planctomycetota bacterium
TCTTTTAAGCGTTTAAACAGCCCATCTTTTTCATTACCAGGGTCGCCCTTGACGTATAATTGTGTGGTGAGTAAGGCGTTTTCTCCGTAACTGATCTTATAATGAATATGTGGTGTACGTCCGGTGTAAGGAACGGGCCGAATTGTTCTGAATTTATATGCGCCATCATCACCAACTTTAAATTTCCCATAACCTTGGAAACCAGCATCCATTTTTCCGCGATCGCCGCCTTTTGAGTGTAAATACACGCCATTCGCATCGCATTGCCAAATTTCTACGATGGCTCCAGCAATTGGTTTTCCGTCTGGACCTAAAATACGTCCGGTAACATTAGCGACGGTACCTTTTGCGGTTGTTCCATTATCCTTAATAATTAATAAATCATTATCTTGATCGAGCGGTAATTTATCAGGATAAAATGGCCCCTCTGTTTGTTTGGGTGTGGGAAAGAATTCGTCCGCAAACGCTGCAATGCTACTACCGAAAACTAAACCACTTGTCAGTGAGCCGACAAAAAAACGCCGCTTCATAGCGGCAGACATTTTACTGTTATTTTGAGACAGTGATTTTAGTGTCATAAGGACCTCGCATGATAATATGACCTTGTGTGGCAGATTATGTCATGGAATCAGCAGTTGGTCAGTTTATTGTAAGGTAGTTGCGACACCAACGGCCCGGCTGAGCTCAATGCGAGCACGTACGACAATTGAAAGTGCCGAAACGACCCGATCCCGAGCAATTGCTAAGCTGCGCTGGGCATCTATGACATCAAGATTGCCAGCAACACCAGCGGTAAAACGTTTACGTGCTTCTGATAATTCTTGTTCGGCTAAGCGTTGTTCTTCGGTCGCAGATGCGAGTCCGGCTTGGCCTGTTTCTAAAGCGATTAAGGCAGCACGAACTTGTGCGGCAATATCTTGTTTTAATTCATCAATAATTATGTATTGTTGTTCGATGCGGTAGTGAGAAGCATCAGCCAGATATTTTTGCCCATTTAGTAAAGGAATACGGATTTCTAACCCCAAGCGCCAGGTGGTTTCCGTGTCGTCAACTTGTGGACCTATGCGTCCAGCATCAGCAAATGCATCAACGGTAGGTAAACGAGTGCTGCGTGCCACATTGTAATCAGCGCGTAATGCGGCTAATAATTTTGTCGAAACACGTAATTCAGGGCGAGACTGTAATGCCGTTGCGATAGCATTGTCTGCTGTGGTTGCTGCCTGTGATTGTCCTAACGTGGTGGATAATGGATCACTAATTTTAATTGGCATCCCTGGATCTAATCGTAACGCACGTGCTAAGGTAATGGTGCCGACTTGTTGTTGGCCAATGGCTGCTGTCAAAGCTGTGCGAGCTGAGGCGACACGGGTTTCTGCGCGCGTGACAGCAATTCCTTCGCTTACCCCGGCTTTTACTTGTGCTTGTGCTACCTGTAATAATTCCTCGGCCAGTGCTAAATCTTGACTACGCACTGCAAATAAAGCATCCGCTTGAGCTAAAGTAGCATAGGCTTCCGCAGCAATGGCGGCAGCTTGTTCTAAGCTAACAGCAGTTGCGGCATCAGCAGCTTCTAATCGCCGCGCGGCAGCATGAACGCGATTCCATAATTCGAGATCAATTAATGCCTGGCCAACGCGTAGACGAGCATCAACCGTGTTATCTGGTGTTAAAGCGTACGGAACATTATTTATTTGTTGATAGAGTCGTTGGCGCGTCCAGCCAGCAACGGCTTCAACTTGTGGTCGCGCAAATGATTTCTCAAAATCTAAACCCGCACGTGCAATTGCAGCATCGAGTCGGGTTAAATCAACGGCAGCAACAGAAGCTGACAGGCGTATGGCATCTTGCAGGTTAATGGTTTTTGTTTCAGCAGAAAAAACGGTACTAACGCTGGTTAATGCCAGAATAAATAAACGCATATACTTCATATTAAGAGTCCTTATTTGCCTCAGGATGCAAATCATCGCCTGTATGTTTTAATTTACCGCCAACTAATTTACGTAAGACCACGTAGAAAACTGGCGTGAGTAAAAGACCAAAAAATGTTACACCAATCATGCCGGCGAATACAGCTATGCCGGTTGCATGTCGAATTTCTGCGCCAGCTCCAGTTGAAATAACGAGCGGATAAACACCCATAATAAATGCTAATGAGGTCATAAGAATGGGTCGCAGTCGTAAACGGCATGCTTCTAAAGCTGCCTCAACAGGAGACATTTTTTGATAAATCTCGGCCTCTTTGGCAAACTCAACTATGAGAATAGCATTTTTACACGCTAGACCTACTAATACAATTAATCCAATTTGTGTCATAATATTATTATCGCCGCTCGAAAGCCAAACGCCAGTTAATGCGGACAATAAGCACATTGGTACAATTAATACGATAGCTATTGGCAGTACCCAACTTTCATAGAATGCCGCCAATACTAAAATGACTAATAAGACACAAAGTGGGAATACGAAAATGGCAGTATCACCAGCTAATATTTGCTGATAAATTAAACCGGTCCATTCAAAGCCGACACCGCTTGGTAAATTAGTCTTTAATACCTCTTCCATGACCATTTTTGCTTGGTCTCCAGAATAACCTGGTCCAGCCGCCGCATTTAAATCTATAGCTGGAAATGTATTATAATGAATTACTTTATCCGGCCCTGATGTTTCTGTTATCGAAATATAAGCAGATAAGGGTACCATTCGTCCCTGATTGTTACGTAATTTAATTAAATCATAATCATTTGCGCGTAATCGATACGCGGCATCAGCTTGCATTTGCACCTGCCATGTGCGGCCCAAAGTGTTAAAATCATTAACATAAACGGAGCCAAAATAGCCCTGTAGGGCATCGGATATGTCAGACATTTGCAGAC
>JAHEDF010000549.1 GCA_024641365.1 Planctomycetota bacterium
CCAGGAGGCTCAGTCACCGCAGCCACGTTACGCCAGCTTGGACATGAGGTCCATTTATTTGAAGCAGAAACTTTTCCCCGCTTTCATATCGGTGAAAGCCTGCTGCCCTGCAATTTACCAATCTACGAAAATATTGGCATTAATGTAGAGACTTTCGCGACCCAAAATTACATGCCAAAATATGCCGCCTATTTCGAATTGGTTGGCAAAGATAAGACGTGCCGCTTTCCGTTTGCTGATGGCATGCCTGGTGATCCCCCCTCCATATTCCAAGTCGAACGCTCCAAGTTTGACCACATGCTGTTGAAGCGCGCCGAAGAATTAGGGACAAACATATATTGCCCTGTGCGCGTTACAAAAATAGATTTGCCTGATAGCGCTGATGTTAAGCCAGTCATTCATCATGACAGTGGAAAAAAAGGCGGTGATGAAACATTGACCGTCGATTTTGTCGTTGATGCATCTGGCCGCGAAACGTTTATTGGCCGACAACTAGGATTAATTGATAACGAAGGTGATTTAAAACGAGCCGCTGTTTACGGACATGTCGCCCACCTTCCATTAGCAAAAGATGCGCAGCGCGGGGATATTGTTATTAGTCGCGCACCCGTTGGATGGTCGTGGCAAATTCCATTGTCTGACACCAAATGGTCAGTTGGTTTAGTACTCAAACGCGAAGCCGTTATTAAAGGCGGATCACCAGCAGACGTCTTTAAAAATAATTTAGTTCATTTCCCAGAATTTCAGCAACGCCTAGGAGATCAAATTCCCGATCCCGTGCGCTCTACCCCGAATATTAGTTATCGTGTTCGCCAGCGAACTGGCCATCGCTGGGCATTGATCGGAGATGCCGGTGGCTTTATCGATCCCATCTTTTCTAGCGGTGTCTTGTTGGCCACCCGGGCAGGCGCACGTTTAGGACAGACTTTAGACAAACTTGGTGCTAATGGTAATTTAAACGAATGGCGCCGACACACTGACCATGATTTAGCGACCTTCTTTAGCTTTATTAAATTGTGGTACGATGGTCACTTCATTGATAATTTGTTTTTCTCAGACAATCGTGAGCCATCCATCTATCATGGCATCATCAGCCTCTTAGCAGGCAACACCACCAACTTGGACAACAAATTTTTGGCCATGTTGAATCGCCGCATGATGGCTCACAAAACCAAAACCCTGATTCTCGATAACTAAGCCAGCATCCGATTAGCGGCCCAGAGCTTTTGCTCGTGCTGCTTAACTGAAACACTCGGACTAAATCATTCATATTTAGGACTTGGCATAGCCGCTTGATGCGTCATGTAAGCACAGCACATGTAGCCAGCAAAGGAGCCCCTATGGCCCGCTTCCCATTATTTAATCTGCCTGGATCCGATGGCAAAAAATGGTCCTCAAAAGAATTAAAAGGACAGCGCTACGTGATTTATTTTTATCCCAAAGATGAAACGCCTGGCTGCACCACCGAGGCCTGTGACTTCCGCGATAATATGAGTGAGTTCAATGACCTCGATATTCCCGTGTTTGGCGTCAGTGCAGATTCCATCGCCAGTCACGAAAAATTTATCAAAAAGCATGATCTCAATTTCGTACTGCTCAGCGATGAAGACCATGCGCTTGCAGAAAAAGCTGGCGCCTATGGTGAAAAAATGCTTTATGGCAAAACCAGTATGGGCATAATTCGCAGCACGTTTTTGGTTGATGAAGACGGCATGATCGCAAAAGAATGGCATAAAGTGAAAGTCGCCGACCATGTCAACGAAGTCCTCGCCGCCATCGAAGAGATGGACGAAGAACAGGAAGAAGTCGACGAATAAGCGTTTTCTCGGCTTAAGTCGCTTAATTTCGCATGGTCATCCCATGAATATCGGCTCTGTATCACAGGTATAAAATTCACCGACTGTCGCTTCCATCTGGGCGAAAAGCTGTGCATAGTATCATGCAATAACGGAGGCTTCCCATGCGCACCCTCGCTTTGACTGCCTTGTCCTGTGTCTGCGGTTTGGCGATATCAGGAACGACAACCGCCGATGCTGCTGATCAACCCTACACCATTGCTCGGTGGGGAAATGCTTTACTGGTGACGGCTCCTGCCAGCACCAACATGGATCGACGCACATCAGCGCACATGCTGCAACGTATGACCCTCGATTTTGAAGATGCGCCCCTCACCGATATCATAGATTTTATTCGTTCAACGACGCACATAAATATTGTCGTAGCGCCAAGTGTATTACTGCAATCACCACATATCACTTTAAAAGCAAAGGATATGAAGCTCGGTAATGTTTTGCATTGGGTAACGAAATTAAGTAAAACCAATATGGGATATGTTCACGGCGCTTTATTTATTTCTGATCAACCGATTGTTGAAGCCAGCGTCACCCGCCTCTACGACGTCAGCGACCTGACTATGCCAATCAAAGATTTCCCAGGGCCTGAATTAGCACTCAAAGATGGCGCTCAACCTGGTAACGGCGCTACGTTATTCGGACCAATCGCTGATGACACCAGCAGTGCACCAACATCCGACGACATCGGCGACCTGATTAAAAAAGTTATTCATCCAGAAAAATGGGAATAACGATAAATTAATTTTTCGCGTTAGACGAAACCAACACGCCACCGAATTCGGTGGCGTGTCTTATTTTATAAATTAGCTATTCCCTTTAATCTTTTTAAATATACAATTCTTACTATTTCTCTCCGGGATACAGACATACAATAACATAAGCGGATTCGTCTATGTAACAGCTGAGTTTTAATAATGTAACTAATAAGATTAATGATGCGTTTCAGCTAACAATTCTATATAGTTCTCTTCCAAACTATATTTTAAATCAACCTGTAATAGGACTCCTATGACAACTGCT
>JAHEDF010000092.1 GCA_024641365.1 Planctomycetota bacterium
ACACCGTATTACGAATTAGCAGATGGTCGCATCATCTATTGGGAACACGTCAATGAACGTGTTGTTGTGCTAATCAAAGCGGGGTCAGAAGCCGCCGCAGATGCAGAAGCCGCAAAGTCAGCCGCAGCTAAAGCCGCCGCAGATGCTGCTGCAGAAGCCGCGGCCGCAGGAGCAGAAGGCAAAAAAGATCCTGCGCCCTAAATGCAAATAAAGTTGGCCTGAGAAAGCCTCTTTCACTACTACCCCAATGGTACATGCCATTGGGGTATTTTTATGGCTCGAAATACATGGATCTTTGATTCAGATCTATAAATGAGTTGAAAGCTCTCTAACAAAACGGCACAAATATGTAACTATCGGGGTAATAGACTGTATTTTTAAACCCCATCATCTAGTTAACAATGCAACTATTTTAAACCGCGAGTGGGTGCTTCACCGCGGCAAAAACAGGGTCACCGTGAGTGACACGAAGCTACATGGAAGACGGGCGGGGGTTTTTTCCTGGACAGGGTAACCTAGCTTGCCTCGCTACCGTTTCACCCTCGGTGTCTGATCTCGACAGGGTCGCGCAGACGTATGATGTCGGCGTATTTTACGCTACTATTCAATCGCTGGTGAATTAGGTGTCGATCTCGAGCAGCTAATTTAGCTGCATTTGCATCAAGGAGTTGCAATGTCCAGTTCACGGCTGACCGCCCTCGTACCTGCTCTTATTGCCATGGCATTGCCTATGGCAGCTGGTGAAGGCGAAACAACGACACCGGGCCCAGCGCTCACGCCGGAGCAAGAAGCATTTTGGAAGGAATTCCAAGGCGGTGCTCTCACCAAAGCGCAAGTCGAAGCGGAAGCAAAATATGTAACCGCACGGGCGGCATTCCAAGATGCGCGTTTTGTTGAAGCGCGTGAATTGGTTGAAGAAGCCATTAAAATATTCCCGTCGCATGTTGGTGCTCAAGAATTACGCCAATCTGTTTTGGCGGTTCTGAGCCAACGTGATAATCGCTTACAAATGGCAGCGTCGTGGTATCACGCGCAGCAAGATGTTAAAACACAAGAAATTGCCGTGCGACTTGCTGCACTCTTGGAGAGTGGCGATAAAAAAATGGCAGCCGGTGATTATGCTGGTGCTGAATTAGATTATGATCGCGTTGACGTTGGTCTGCGTAGTTTCCCTTATGAATTTGATTGGGGCACCTTGCCAACGCAGGTCGCCGCGAAAAAACAAGAAGCCCGCGCCAAGGCTCGTGATGCAGCACTCAAAAATCAAACTGAGCAACGCAATTTAGCAGCTGAACGTGCTCGCGAACAAGCGGATGCACAGGCAGCAGCACTCAAAGCAAAAGTTGATGAATTAATGAAGCGTGGCAAAGAATCGTATGCACGTAAAGATTATAAACGCGCTGAAGTTGACGCATGGAATGCTTATGAATTAGATCGTCGTCGCGAAGATGCACGTGGGCTCTATTTAGATGCGCGCCGTGCTGGTCATAATCAATTTGATGACCGTTATCGTGAAGAACGCTTGGAACGTTTAGCTCGTGTACACGAAGAATTACACAAATCATTAGTGCCACAAAATGAATTGTTAGTTTACCCAGAAGATTGGCAAATTCGTGCCTTGCGTAAGCCACAAGAATTGGGTTCAGCTAAAGAAGAACCATGGGTGGCTCAATTACGTGAGCGATTAGAACAACGCATTACGTTTGAATTCCAAGACACCGGCTTCGAAGACGTAATTAATTTCTTACGTCAAGTAACTGGAACAACTATTGTTGTCGCACCAGATGTTATCGCAGCAGGCGGAAGTGCGGTCACCCTAAAAGTTAAAGATATGCGTTTTGGCGACGCATTAAAATGGATTTTACAATTAACAAACCTTAAAATGGCTTTGCAAAATCAGGCTATTTATATTTCGTCAGAACCAATTCTCGGCGCTATTGCTTTGCGCATGTATGATGTCACTGACTTAATTTCCCCAGTGCAAGACTTCCCAGGTAAAGAGCTCTCTTTAAGCGCTGTTGCCGATGCAAATCTTGGCGGTGGTGGCGGCGGTGGTTTTTCGCTCTTTAAAATGGATGCTGCAGAAGAAGCCGCTACCATTGATCCAGACCAACTCGTTGAATTTATCCAACAGAACGTCGCGCCAACGAGTTGGGAAGGTGAAGGCGTTGGTATTGAACAACGTGCAGGTTCAACGTTGTTTGTCAGTCAAACTCCTGAAGTACATGCATTAATTGAACAGTTATTAACCAATATGCGCAACCAATCGAAGTTGCAGGTTAATATCAGTGTCCAAATTTTAGATGTCAGAAAAGGATTCTTTGAAGAAATTGGCTTTCAATATACAGACGTCACGCAAGGCGATCCGGCAAATAATTTAGCCAGTATTTCTCCCTATCCTAATTTAATTGATGGCACTCCTGATCCGAACCCAAATACATTAGGTGATGGTTATTTACGCTTAAACAACACGCTCGCATATAACGGCGCTTTGACCCAACGTATGCCATCCAATGCATCGTCCTCGACATCACAAAATAATACTGCTGGTGGCCGTGGCTTATTAATTGATGGCTCGTGGCATCCGTTTAGTTTCTTGGGAACGGATCAATTAAATGCACTGTTCTCAGCATTTGAGCAAGAAACTGACGCGCAAATTCTTGAGCATCCAGTTATCACCTGCTTCAATGGCCAACGTGCGCATACATCCTTTATTCATCAATATGCATACATTGCTGACTATGACATTGTTAACTATACGTTTGACCCAAAAATTACGGTAATATATTAGATGTCCGTCCAATTGTTAGCTCTGATCGTAAATATATCACCTTGGATATGCGTCCATCATCGGTGAAGCCAGTTCAGTTTGTTATCGAAAACTTGGTGGCGCCACGTATTGGTGCTGCTGGTAACGTGTTGATTATTTACGGGTTCTTTAACTATCCTATTGAATTACCGATTGTTCAGGTGGATGAATTACGCACATCCGTCATGATTCCTGATAAAGGCACGCTTTTACTCGGTGGTTATTCCAGCTCGTTACGTCAGCGCACCCATTCGGGCATTCCATTCCTAAGCCATATCCCTTTCTTGGGACGCCTATTTAGTCAAAATGGTGTGTACGATGAAAATCGTCGCATATTCTTTTTGCTAAATGCTGAAATTCTGGACTTAGGCGAGAAGGAAGCACTCCAGTAATGATGCGCTCGCAAGGCATGTCAGAACGGATGCACAAATCCGTACGGCATAATCGCAGTATTGGCCTCGTGTCAGTACTGCTGGGCCTAACCATGTCATTGCAAGCTCCTGTCGCTTATACGGAAGAATTGGTGAGCGAAGACCATCGCAATGCTGCTACTGAAGCCACGTTAGTGGCAGCTGAAGCAGCTCGTTCACAAGGCGATTTAGTAACGGCGCGTGAATTAGTGCTCAGCGCTATTACTAGTAATCCAAATAATGCCGTAGCCCGTAAATTATTAGCGCAAATTGATAGCCAAATTGCAGGCACTCCAGCTGCGTTAGACGGTGACCCAGTTGGCGGCGATATTCGAATGCAAGCAACATTGGCTGAATCGCGCATGTTAATGGTCCGCGCAGAATTACTGGCCTCAGGCAATCGATTTGAAGACGCTATTGTGCTGTTGTCGCAAGCTCGCATCAGCGTGCTTCCCTATCAGGATAACGAGGTTGTTCGCGACATCATTCAACACTTGGACGCAACATTGGTGACTTATCGTAAGCACCATTTATTGACCAAGGACGAAACTGATCGTCAAAATCGTTTAATGGCTCGGATGAGCGCAGAAGAACAGCGGAACGAAAATGTTAAGAGTGAGAAATCACTCATTCGTGCCCGTATAGCCCACATCGAAGCACTAGAAGCAAAAGCATTTTATGAATCGGCACTTGCTGCGTGCCGTAAATTGGTTGATGACTATCCAGGATATGCTCGCATAGAAACGCTTTATGCACGCTTAATTACCAAGGCACATAAAGATCGTGAATTAACGACGGAAGAACGACGAGAAAACTTACTGCAAGAAGTGCATGAGCGGTTAAACCGTTCGCTAATTCCAGAAGGTTTTGACGGCTGGCCAACTTATCCAAAAGATTGGCATGAGCGTAATAACACCCTAGGCCAATTAGATGCGCCAACAGAATTAGAACCCTGGGAAGCAGCACTCAATGAAAAACTAGCACTTCGTCTTAGCTATAATATTGCCGGACAAAATGCTGTTGAAGTGCTCAATGCTTTAGCCAAGCAAGCAAACATTAATTTAATTATTGATCCATCAATTTTAGCAGGTGGTGATAAATTAGTAACTTTACGTGCAAATGATATTACCTTCAGAAATACTCTGTCTTGGATCACGCGACAAGCCGACACAACGTGGCATATTGCAAAAGGTGCTGTGTATGTTGGCGGAGAACAAGAATCGCAACCAGTATTAGCGGTCTATGAAGTGTCTGATTTACTTTTTGCCCCGAAAGACCAAGTGGGGCCTCAAATATCCTTTGATCAACTTTCTCGAGCTGGCGCGGCTGGCACCGGTGGTGGCGGCGGTTTTAATTTATTCCAGATGGGTGCTGACGAAACCACTACGGCCATTAGCCCAGAAGATTTAGTCGATTTGATTCAGCAAGCAGTGAATCCTGCCGTGTGGTCGCAAGAGGGCTATGGTATATCAGTTCGTGGGACAACATTAATAGTCACTGCTCCAACCGCGACTCATTTAATGATTCAACAATTTATTCGTTCACAATCACATGTAAAAAATAAATTAGTGCGTGTTGATGCGCGATGGATTACTATTACAGACGGCTATTTAGAAGAGATTGGCGTTGATTGGCGTAGCCCAGAATTATTGTCGCTTCCTAATTTCGCTAATGGCAATCCAAATGAAAATGGCGTCCACAGAATGACAACAGATTTTGATCATTCTGGAACACTGACTAATAATTTACCAAGTACTGGCGTCACGATTAATCCAGCGACAGCAGCTACCGGACTTAATTTACAAGCGACTTTGGTTGATGCGATACAAGCGTCTGCCATATTCAGTGCTGTTGAACGAACCAATAAAGCAATGGTTCTCGAGTCACCGACATTAGTGACATTAAATGGTGTAAGAGCGCACACATTTATGGGTTCGCAGTATGCTTATATTAGTGATTACGGTACAGCTGCTCCAACTGGGACCCTTGACGGCACCCTAGACCCAGTCATTTCCGTGCTAAATTTAGGCGCAATTCTTGATATTAAGCCATACATCAGCGCTGATGGTAAATATGTGACGATGGAATTTCGCCCATCCATTTCGAACTTAGTGCAAACGTTAATTGAAACGATTGGCGTTCCTCGTTTTATTCCCACGGGACAAATGCCGGATCCAAATGGTGGCCCACCAATTATTACTGGGCAAATTGTGACCCAGGGATTTCAATTAGAATTACCAAATATTTTGGTACGTGAAGTGTCGACAATGATTACCGTCCCTGATGGCGGCACTCTTTTAGTTGGCGGTTTCGAATCAATGACCGAACAACAAACTTCTGCGCATATCCCATTTTTAGGCCATATCCCATTTTTGGGACGGCTATTCGGCAAACGCGGGCGCTACAGCAACCGCTCCAAGCTCTACTTGCTGGCCGATATCAATATCATCAACTACGCTGAACTGGAGGCGAAACTGTGAGTACTCGTCACATAGCCCACACCACCCGGATAACTGCCCTGACGGCCACCATGTTGGTGATCTCTGGCGTGGCCTGGTCGGAAGACAAGAAGCCCGCACCCCAACCAATGACAGCTGCTGAGCAAGCGCTTCAGGAATATGCGAACACGGATGGTGCTGAACGCCAAGGTGCCGCTGCTGCCGCAAATTATTATTATGATTTAGGCATGAAGGCGATGGCAGAAGGGCGCATGGATGATGCCATTCGCAATCTGACCATTGCGGTCGACTGGCAGCCGCAAGAACAAAAATATCGCAAAGCATTAGATCAAGCGCAGGCAATCGCTGGCGTTAGTCGCGACTCGCGTACGGTGCAAATCAACCGGACGGCTGACGAATTAAATGTCAAACAACAACAATTACGTGTTGAAGCCACCGCGAAAAAAGATGACGGTAAAAAAGCATTAGACGCTGGCGATTTCGCTGAAGCTGAACGTCAATTTAGTTTAGCGCTCACGCGTTTAGAAAGTCTGCCTTATGCAGATCCAAGCCGCGAAGCAGAACAACGTGAAGTAGAAGAGTTAATTAAGATCTCACGTGAGCGTCGCCAAGCACAAGAGCTGAAAGACGCAGCAACGCGCAATAATCAAGCGCTCGATCGCCAACGCGAATTACGTGATATTGGCTTGAAAATAGAACGTGATCGTATTGATGCGATGTTGAAGCGAGCACAAAAAGCCCGCGAACGTCGTGATTATGACGATGCGATTTTATTATGTGAGCAAGTACTCAAACTTAACCGTGCAGAAGATCGCGCTCATAGCTTATTAATTAAATGCCGCCGTGAGCGTCATGTGTATTTGCGTCAAATTACCGCAGATCGCTGGGACGAGGAACACAAATTATTAAGTGAATCAATTCGCACGTCGATGTTGCCACAATTAGAGTTAATTACGTATTCGCCTGAATGGCCTGAAATTGATGCGCGCCGTAGCGCACCAGTTCAAGGTTTAGAAGAGCAAAACGAAACGTGGCGTAAAGAAATTAATAGTAAATTAGAACAAGAAGTGACGCTTGATTTCCAAGATCACGACTTGGTTGATGTTATCGATTTCTTACAACGTATCACCAATGTTAATATTGTTTTAGATCCGCAAGTCGTCGCAGCAGGACCTCCTCCTGTCACTTTGCGTGTTGAGGCGATGAAGCTGCGTTATGTCATTGAATTTATTATGAAGCTCACGGGGTTGAATTACACCTTGCGTGACGAAGCGCTGTTCATTTCCAATGCCGATGGTTTACGCGGCGATGTATTTATGAAATTATACGACATTCGCGATTTGACCCACGCGATGTCCAGTTTCCCAGGTCCTGACTTATCGATTCCAGAAAGTGGTGGCGTTGGTTCGCGTCTGTTACCACCAGTTGAACCGACAACAGCACCTGAATTAAATGAATTTATTGAAATTATTCAAAATGTGGTTGCGCCAAATTCATGGCAAAATGATGGTGTAGCAATCGAAGAATATAATGGCTCGATGGTGGTGACCCAATCTGCTGATGTGCATACATTAATTGCAGATTTATTACGCACCTTACGTAACCAAAAAGGTACGCAAATTCACGTAAAAGTGAAATTCTTAACAATTGAAAATAGCTTGTTGGAAGAAATTGGCGTCAATTGGCAAAACTTTAGTTTTCCTGGTCAACAAAATGTTCCGCCAACCGGGCCGACATCGCCACTCCCTGGGCAAGCATCGGGTCCGGGTGCAAACCCTGGTGATCCGCCTGTTGCCGTACCATTTGGTGCTTATCACTCGCAAGGAAATGTAATTGCAGCAGCGAATGTTAATAACGTACTGCAGCCCTACACGACGGCTAATTCATTAACGGATTCAACAGGTGGATTAACCTTCCAAACCCAACACTGGCGTATGGTTGATGACTTCCACGTATCAGCCATTTTACGAGCAGTAGAAAAAACACGTCGCGGTAATGTTACTTTTGAGCCTGACCTGACTTTATTTAATGGTCAGCAAGCTCACATTGTGCATATTAATCAGCAAGCTTATATTGCTGACTATGACGTGAACCAAGGGCAATACGATCCAATCGTCAGTACCTTAGCGTATGGTACCGTATTGGACGTGCATGCTGTAGCCTCAGCAGATAAAAAATATATTACACTCACCTTACGACCAACCAATGCTTCAGTCCAATCGTGGCGTCGATTTGGTGCAGCATTACCAGATGGAACAACCCAGTTGAACGGTGTGCCGATTGACCAAGTCGGTACCGGTGTTGCTGATGGTAACCCGTTGTTGATTCCACAGCTTAACTATCAATCAGTGCGTACGTCAGTAACGATTCCTGATGGCGGTTCATTATTATTGGCTGGTATGACGAATGGAGAAAGTGGTCGTTCTCATTCAGGCATTCCATTCCTCAGTCATATTCCATTCCTTGGCCGCTTGTTTAGTAGCAATGGTCGCGTTGAAACTGAATTGAAGACCCTCATCATGCTGCAAGCCGATGTGGTAATATTCGAGGAAATCGAACGTAAGCTGTAAAAGCAGCGCGCTAACGCGCGATTTAATTGAGAACGGTGATCACGCACATGCCCGACAAAAGTTGGGCATGTGCTTTTTTAACCCGTGCCACGACTCTCGTTTAGCATTATCGCGCTAGCGTAATCCCACTCTTGCTAACTGGTTGGTGTTTTTCAGCAGCCTGCTAGTCTCCCGCCGCCATGACTGACAGCATTGATCAATACCGCGCCGCTCGAACAGAAAAAGCACACCGTTTGCGAAAATTAGGGATAGATCCCTTTGGCAGCGAACCATTTGCAGTAACGCATTCTATTGCGTCAGCTCGCTCTGTTTGCCCAGCCTTCGTGCAAGACGCGCCTGCTCAAGAAAAAGGTGAGCGTGTCGTTATTGCTGGTCGCATTGGCAATTTACGTTCTGCCGGGAAACTCATGTTTGCGACCTTATTTGATCGCTCGCGAGCTGATATTTATCGCCAACAACAATTAGCCGGAACTACAGAAATTGATGGAGCGGAAGCAAAAAAAGCACGCGGCATTCAATTAATGTTTGACCTAAAAACGGTTGGTGAGCAAAATTGGGAAATTGTTAAAAATTTGGATTTAGCGGATTGGATTGGAATAGGCGGAAAGGTTGGTTGTAGCAAGCGTGGCGAAATTAGCGTATTCGTTGACTCCATCACCATGTTAGGAAAAAGCATGTTGCCGCCACCGCATCAAGCAGGTGCGGACAGCGGAGAATTATCAGCCGAAGTAAGAAGCCGTCAGCGTTATTTGGATCTCATGATGTCAGATGCAAGCCTGTCGACATTTGTATTGCGGAGTCGATTGGTGTCAGCCATGCGCCGTTTCTTTACGGATAGAAATTTTCTAGAAGTGGAAACACCAATGATGCACCCGATTCCCGGGGGAGCATCTGCGCGACCATTTGTGACACATCATAATGCATTGGATTTAGATCTTTATATGCGCATTGCACCTGAATTGTATTTAAAGCGATTAATTGTTGGTGGCATGGAGCGTGTCTTTGAATTAAATCGTAATTTCAGAAATGAAGGCATTAGCCCACGGCATAATCCAGAATTTACCATGATTGAGTGGTACCAAGCTTATGCTGATCACACGCAATTAATGGATTTAAGTGAAGAAATGTTTCGTAGCCTCGCAGATGAAGTGTTAGGGACACGTACCCTACAATTTGGAGAATATACAATTGATTTAGATAAACCGTGGCGTCGTTTCACTTATCATGAAGCGTTAAAGGAATTAGGCGGCCTTGATTATAACAATAAAGAAGCGGTAATATCAAAAGCACGTGAGCTGGGTATTCATTTAGATGATTATCCAACCTATGATCGCCTCGCAAATGCAGTGTGGGAAGAAGTCGTCGAACCGCATTTAATTGAACCAACATTTATTACCGACCAACCAACCTGGTTAACGCCGCTTTGTAAAGCCCGACCAGAAGATCCAAATAAAACGATGCGCTTTGAATTATTCATGGCACGCATGGAAGTCGGTAATGCGTATAGTGAATTAAATGATCCCGACGTGCAGCGAACTCGTTTTGCTGAGCAAGTAGCTGAAGCAACAGCGGCAAATGATGATGAAGCTGGAATTGTTGCGGGCCAAATCGATCAGGATTATTGTACGGCATTAGATCACGGTTTACCGGTTACTGGCGGACAGGGGATTGGTATAGATCGCCTTGTCATGCTTTTCTCTGGTCAAATAAATATTCGCGACGTGATTTTGTTTCCAACTATGCGCCCACAGTAAACGGGTTGGCAATATACCTGCGAACATTCCAAGCCTACTAACGTTTGCCCATCAATGGGTGATCCCAGTAGGCCACAAACCTCCCGTCGTTATCGAATGTAGAGGGTGGCTGATAGCGATGCCTCTGATCATAACAATAGATTAGTACAGGGCTTATGAGGTATTGCGACCGGTGTGTGAAGATGCGTAGCACGCAAACTTCTTAAGAAGCCAAATTTCTATGAACCTTTCAAGGAAGGTTCCGTTTAACCGCGAGCCACAATACCCAAGTGTTTGCTACACACGACTTTACGTTATATCGGATGGTGACACACAAAGTCCCAACGAGATGCGGAGAGTCTTTCAGACCAAGGACCACTTTCCATACTCCGCCCCACCAAATCGAACCCCAACCATTTACAAGCGGTCGGTCCCCGCTGATAGGTTGGCAATCTTAGGGAGTCTCCATGAGCCGTATCCTTCGTGTATCAGCCCCGATCCTAGCACTCATCTGCTTAGTTTCGGCAACCTCAACCCTGAGTGCTGCTGAAGCGGCCCCTGGCAAACAATTAAGTTTGCTGGATCTCTACATTTTAGCTGGTCCGGTTGAATACATTTTAACCGTATTGTCTCTGATCAGTTTCTCGCTCTGTATTCAATGGACGATCACTATTAAACGTGACACCTTGA
>JAHEDF010000093.1 GCA_024641365.1 Planctomycetota bacterium
ACCCCATGAACGTGCCGTGGAAATTACCATTGATCTCGGCATCGGCTCAGCATCAGCTACCGTTATTGGTACAGATCGCAGTCATGAATATATTAGTGAGAACGCAGATTACCGTAGTTAATTACTGATGGCAAACGACTGACCTTTAATTACTGATGACAAACGACTGACCTTCTTTTTAGTAAACTGTGCTTGGAGAATTACATTATGACCTATCGTCTGATACGCACCTGTTTAATATTGTTTGTGATGATATCACTCTTATCGGCTAGTGAAGAATTTTCGTCGCCATGGCCGCTTGATTTACCACATGAAAAAGGCGTCATTACACTCTACCAACCGCAACCCGAAAAATTAGAGGGCAACCTGCTAACTGGTCGTTGTGCCGCCTCGTTTTTAGCAACCGGCAACGCAGAAGACAAACGGGTCTTTGGTGCGATTTGGTATTCAGCAAAACTTGATATCGATCTTGAAAATAGCATCGCTAAAACTCGCACATTAACCATAACCAAGGTCATCACACCAAAGGGCGAACAAACCGGTAGCGATGGCGATGCCATTAAACAATTTATTGAACAAGCTGTCGTGAGCAAAGGCCTCGAAATTGATTTAGATCGCCTTATTGCCACGCTTGAAGAACCCACCTTAACAAATGCCGAGGATTATAATGCGAAACCAGCAACCGTTTTCATTCGCTCAACACCAACCATTTTAATTATATTAGATGGTGAAGCGCAAATTCGTGAGGTCGATGGCGTTAAGCGTGTTATTAATTCTCCTGCATTTATTGCCGCTGACTCCTCGGGTACGTGGTGGTTGCGTGGTGAACATGATTGGCTCATTGCCAAAGAACTAACGGGGCCGTGGACAATCCCCACACACAACCCAGAAACGGCTATAAAAGAAGCAACCGTAAAGGCTGGTTTAACAACAGACATTGCGCGTGCTGGAGATGCCAAAGCACCCGATGTCATTGTTGTGACTGAACCCAGTGAATTAATTGTATTCGAAGGCAAACCCTCGTTTGAACCAATCGGCGACGGTACGTTATTAGGTGCAACGAACACGGACGCGACTGCTTTAGTCGAGGTCGCAACTGGTAAACAATGGTTATTGCTTGCTGGTCGTTGGTATAGAGGAAATACATTAGACGACAATGCTATTTGGGAAATTATCACACCTGATCAATTGCCCACATCATTTGCTTCTATCCCAGAAAAGTCTGAATGGGCCGCCGTACGCGTTCACATTCCTGGAACCCAAGAAGCCGAAGAGGCAACCGCTGAACAACAAATTCCACAAACCGCACGCATTCCTCGAACTGCGAGCATTTCCATTACATTTGATGGCGAAGCCAAATGGATAAAAATAAAAGACCGTGCCGTTGAATATGCTGAAAATTCTGCCGATGCTGTTTTTAGAATTGCTGGTCCAACCTATTATGCTTGTCGAGATGGTGTTTGGTATACTAGTGAAAACCTTTCATCACCATTTGTCGTCGCACCATCTGTTCCTGATGGCCTCAAGAATTTACCCGCTGACTGCCCATGGCATAATTGTTCGTATGTCTACGTATATGAAAGCAGTCCAACGCATATCTGGTGCGGTTATACGCCAGGTTATTTAGGATGGTACACCTGGCATGGCTGTCCAATTTATGGCACCGGTTACTGGTATCGCGGTTGGTATCGTGTGGTGTATTATCCCCGCCCAGTTACGTATGGTGTCGGCATCCACTATAATCCATGGCTTGGCTGGGGTGTCAGCGTCGGTATTGGTGGACCACATTGGCGCATTAGTTTTTCATCCGGTGGCGGTCATCATAATGGCTGGTGGGGATGTGGCGGTCATAACAATATTACGATCAATAATAATATTACGATTAATGGTCGCCCAGGCACGGGACGACCTGGAATTAATCCGCCACAAGGAGGCGCTCTAGCGCAACGGCCTACTATTTATGATCGGGTCCCAGGAGCCGAGCGCCCGCAATTAAAAGATGCCGCTCAGCGAGCGCGCCCGGTTGATACCAGTGGAAAAACCTCGACACCTCGCACACGTGACAACCTCGCGGTTGATCGCGATGGGAATATTGCAAGACCATCGCAAAACGGTGGCTGGGATTTCCGTGAAAATGGCGCCTGGAAAAATAAGCCTGATTCTCTACCAAAACCGGTCACGAAGCCGGCGACGTTACCACAAAAACCTGAAACGCAGCCATTGCCAAAACCGACTACCAGGCCTGCACCACAACCGACCACCAAACCTGTTCCTAATTTTGACCGCACGCAACAAATGCGTAATCGCGGTAATCAACGCGCTTATCAACGTGCGGTGCCGGCATCTCGTCCAACATATAATCACGGCGGCGGTGGGCGACGTCGTTAATTATTTACTCGTCACGCAAACGATTAACATCTTCTTCATGTAACGTTTGCGTATCGCTTTGATCACTGGCAATGACAACGGGATCATCGTCATCGCTAAACTGTTTTATTTTAATGAGTGGCACTAAATCATTTGCGCCGTAACGACGCGCACGATCTCGCAATGCTATGCCGAGGGCTTCCCATGCGGTAATCGCCGCGCGTAAACGATACTGCTCGACCGCTGCCATAAGATCACTGCCCGTTAGACTTTGGTCTGAATTAAACACGGCGGTGATGCGTTCCAATTCAGTAACGGCATTCGCTAATTGTTCTTGCCGTTGTTTATTTTCTTGCTCCTGACGCCAACGATTGAGCGCAATTCGCACCTGCATTTGCTCGCCTGGATCTAATAACGCCGCTAGCGATTCTGGTAACTCATCATTTTGCAACGCATTGGTTCGACTAATGTGGCCAACAACACGTCCGCGATTTCGCGACTGAGCATCAGCACGAAGTATGGCAATACGGCGAGCGGCAACGCGTATGGATATGGTGGATGGCACGTGTTGCAGCGTGTCGTCTCGCGTTCGACGGCAAGCACTTGCCATGGTTGCCAGCACGGCACAGCCTGTGGCCCCTTCCTTCCTTTCCCATGGAGTGCCCATGTTACCTGATGCTCAAAATGTTTCCCGCCGATCGCTGTTAGCTGGCGCCATTGGCGGGGCTGCCGTACTCTCGGCCGGTTGTACGTCCGGCTCAGCTCGCATGACTCCTGGTGATGATCCAACTTGGCGCATTACCAACGGTCGCATTAATCAATCAGTCGTTGGCTGGTGTTTTAAACCGATGGAAGTCCCGGTATTAGCAAAAGCCGTCGCAGAAATGGGGTTTAAATCTGTTGAATTAGCTGACCCGCAGTTTTGGCCAACATTAAAATCATTAGGACTGACTTGTGCAATTGCTGGCAGCCATGGATTTACCAAAGGCTTTAACCACATCGAAAATCATGAGATGTGTATCGCGAAAATTACTGAACGTATTAATCAAGCCGCGGATTTTGGCTGTAAAAATGTCATCACCTTTTCTGGCATGCGTGAAGGCATTAGCGACGAAGAAGGTATTAAAAATTGCGTCATGGGTCTTAAAAAGGTCATGCCGCTTGCCGAGAAAAAAGGCGTCACCATTTGCATGGAAGTGTTAAATAGCCGTGTTAATGAAAACATGAAAGGTCATCCAGACTATCAAGCCGACCTCATCGAGTTTGCTGTCGAAGTTTGTAAACAAGTCGGTAGTCCGCGTATGAAAATTTTATTCGATATTTATCACACGCAAATTATGCAAGGTGATATAATTGTCCGCATCAAACAATATAAAGATTATATCGGTCATTATCACACCGCTGGCGTGCCTGGTCGCGCCGAATTAGATGACACTCAAGAAATTAATTATCCGGCTGTTATGCGCGCTATTTTGGAAACCGGATACACGGGTTTTGTTGGACAAGAATTTATTCCAACATGGCCTGATAAAATCAAAGCATTACGTCATGCCGCTCAAGTTTGTGATGTGTAGCGATAGAACGAAACGGCACTCAACTCTTTGACCGTTACCTCGTAAGTACTAGCCACAAAGGAAACCACATGATAAAAAAACTCGTTACCACATTAACCATTTGCTGTGCCCTTGGTTTATCGCTTAACGCCGCAGAAAAAGGCCTCGGCTATCAAGATACGCCACTAGTTCCTGGGACAAATTGGCATGTGCATGATGGCGAGCGCCCGCAGCCTCGCGTCGTTACTCCAGGTACTTTTAGCACCCAAGATAAACCCGGAACGCCACCGAGTGACGCCATTGTTTTATTTGATGGCACCGATCTCTCTAAATGGAAAAATCAAAACTGGAAAATTGAGGACGGCGCCATGATTGCTACCAAAGGGAATCAAGAATCCGTCGAACAATTTGGTGACTTGCAACTGCATATTGAATGGACCTCACCAACGCCGCCAAAAGGTACCGGTCAAGGTCGCGGTAACAGCGGTGTCTTTTTAATGGGTCGTTATGAAATTCAGGTGCTCGATTGTTTTGAAAACCAAACCTATCCCGATGGTCAGGCCGCCGCTATTTACGGCAGTTACCCTCCCTTGGTAAATGCCTGTCGCAAACCAGGCGAATGGCAAACTTACGATATTATTTGGGAGTGTCCTAAATTTGATGGTGATAAAGTGGTAAAACCAGCTTATGTCACAGTAATTCATAATGGCATTGTGGTCCATCACCGCAAAGAATTGCTTGGTAATACGAATCACAAAAAAGCTGCTTCGTATACCCCGCATGCCGAGACAGGTCCCATCAAAATGCAGGACCACGGCAATCCTGTAAAATATAGAAATATTTGGGTACGGCCATTAAAAGGTTACGATCAACCGTAAATATAAATAGAACTACTTATTTATGTAAGCGGCAGGGACAAAACCCTGCCGCTTATTTTTTACGGCGACGATCGTTCGGGTTACCTTCGGTTCGCGGGGGCGGCTTAGGCATATTGGTTGGATTGCCAATATACCGTGTTTGCGGCATCATCTTCTGCATCGCATCAATGCCCGTTTGAGTTACTTTGCTATTCATAACATAAACTTTTTCCAAGTCTTTAATACTCTGCAGCTGTGCCAACCCCTTGTCGTCAACCTCGGTTTCTATGAGATTTAAATAAGTCAGTTTTTGACAGTTTTTAAGCACCGCTAAAGTGGTAGAGCTAATTTTTGTTTTATCTAAGTTCAAACGTAATAAATTTTTACATTTGGCTATAAATTCACTGCTTCCGTCACTTACCGCTGAATGTGATAAATCGAGCCAGAAAATATTTGGAGCAATTCGTTCCAACAAGGCAATATGACTGGTGTCAAAGGGGCGGGTTAAATGACTGACATTAACATCAAGGGCTTTTTTATCTGCACTTATGGGGACAATAATCGCACCTTGTTCTGTCAGCGATTTAATCACATTCGCATCAGGGGTTTGCAATTTACTCGCTAATTGATCAACATCTGATGGTGGCAAAGTGACCGGTCCCAACGCCGCTTGTAATTGTGGCGCTTGTAGATTAACGCCATCAAATTGTGCTCCGTTTTTTATCCAGTCACGTATGCGATCCGTTTGATTTTGCGTAAGAGGATCACCTTTAGCGGGCATTACGTCGTCATCGCCTTTGGCCAAAATGGTCAACGTATAGAGCGTGCTTTTTTCTGGTTTGCCAGCATATAAAATTAATCCGTTTTTACCGCCCTTTAAAATCGCCTCTGGGCTATCAAGACGCAATTCTCCCTTTTGTTTTTCAGGTCCATGACAACTCACGCAACGATCAGCTATAATCGGCTGAACGTCATTAGCATACGTAGCGCTATCTGCAGCTATTGTCTCTGAAACAAAGAACGACATGAATCCACTGACAAAAACAATTGAACTCATTGCACGATAGAACATAGAAACTCCACCTCTATATTTCTAAGGAATGTCCAAGAAATATATTTTAGAAAAGCGTGGTCAGCGGACGACCTTTGTCGGCAAAAGTAAATGGGCGTCCCTGTGGTGAGGTGACAACCTGATCTAATGGTAATCCCAATGCATAACCGATGGTCGCATTAAAGTCTGGTACCTGAATTTTTCCTGCTGCCACATCGGCACCTGATTTATCGGTCGCACCATGTACTTGTCCGCCATTTAAACCTCCACCTGCCAATAAACATGAGAACGCTTTCGGATAATGATCACGACCATTATTACCATTTATACGTGGCGTACGACCAAAATCAGTGGCTAAAACAACTAAGGTTTCATCTAATAATCCGCGACTTTCTAAATCAGCTAATAAGGCGGCAAGGCCTTGATCTAAAATTTGCGCACGCGCTTCAACGCGATCAAAATTATCATCGTGTGTATCCCAACCGCCTAAATTCACTTCAACAAATCGCACATCGTGCTCGACTAAACGACGAGCTAAAAGGCAACCTTGGCCAAATTCATCGTCTCCGTACATCGCTTGAATGGATTCTGGCTCCTTACTTACATCAAATGCTGCTAAATCTTCTGATTTCATTAAATGCACGGCTTCTTTATATAAGTCTTTATAACCGCGTACGTCTTTAACGTTAAATTCACTTTCAAATTGTTTGTTGAGTTGATCGAGAATGCCTAAACGACGTTCCATTTTTTGTTCGGTTACACCACGTGCTAATTCGCTATGTTGTAACCCCGACTTCGAACTTCCTAATGGCAAAGGGGCATATTTAGATTCTAAAAATCCACCGCCTGGATGCCGTCCACCGCCACCAATCATGACATTAGTTGGTAAAGTGGGATGACCACGACCAACGAAATAAGAATGCCACGCACCCATTGCCGGATGACGAATCGTGCCACGTTGGGTAAAGCTGGTATGCATTAAATAATTAGCTTGTTCGTGGGCACCCTGTGTTGAGGTCATGCCGCGTAATAAAACAGCTTTATCCATATGCTGTGCTAATTGAGGAAAATGTTCACTAATTTGAATACCATCACTGACCGTTGAAATGGCCTTGGTTGGTCCACCCGTTTCTGTACCTGGCTTCGGATCAAAGGTGTCGATGTGGCTCATGCCGCCACCCATGTACAAATAAATACAATTACGTGCGGTTGGTCGACGACGGACACCAGCGACTGGATCAGCGCCTAAAACAACTCGTTGCGCCATCAATGGCATAATGGTGACGCCAAGCGCGGCCTTGGCGATCCCGCTTAAAAAACTACGACGTGAACAATTATCAAGACGATGAGCGAGTTTTTTCATAAGTGATATCCTTATCGCACGAAGAGGAATTCGCGTGAATTAATTAAAGCCCAAGCCAAATCGTTGGCGGCTTCTCTGTCAATTGCTAATAAGCGCGTCGCCATAGTTAATTCTTGGCGAGTTGGTTGGCGCGATAAAATAGTCAGCCAAATTGCTTCTGCTTTTTTCTCTGCGGTAGATGCTTTTAAAACATTGCCATACAACACTGATCTGTTGGACAATATATCACCTTCGACTAGGCCATTCATTAATGCGAGCGCCTGCGTAACCGCTGCATCTTGGGTACCATTATCAATTAATTGGCGATCGCTTTGACCAAAAGTATGTAAAAAGTGGTTCCCTGGTGCTGGTGAGGGCAACTCAGATGCACGCAATAAATTACCTTGTCCCATACGTGAATCGCGTGGACCAGTACCTTTGCCAACACCAAGCATTTGTTTGGTATTTAAGGGATCTGCACCAGCCATTAATTCATCGCGGCGTTCTGCTAATTGTTTCATTTGCGCTATAACCGCAGCTTTTTCTGCTCCGTTTTTAGCATGTTTCATTTTTGCTTTGAGGTCATCAAAATCTTTACGTAAGTCCATTGCTTTTTGACGATTGTCAGTTCTTGCTGTAGCCTGTTCATAAATTTGCGTCGGAGTCATGTCTTTATTCTTCTCATATAAATCATAAAGACCGTCAGCTGTCACCCCTTTGTGTGTGTCAACATCTGACACTGCTAATGTCATTAACGAATCCCACACTTGCTCAGCTGTCAGTCGACGTAATTGGCGGCCTTGGAAAGCATAATTAGCTTCTTCGATATCCGAATTTAACGTAGCACGTTGATAGACATCCGTCGTGTACAAAATTTCTTGGAATTTACGCAAATCGAATTTAACCGCGACCATTAAACGTGTAATGAAATCCATAACTGCTGGATTGGACGCTACCGTATCATCTTTTAAATTATCGACCGGTTCAATTAAACCGACGCCCATAACTTTTTTCCACATTCGATTCGCAATCACCTGGGCAAATCGTTCTTGGGACACCATCCATGATGCGTAGGCAGCACGTGGCGTAGTATTACTTATATCAGCCGTACCAAACATGGGATGCGCTTGAATTTTACTGCCACCCTTTGCATCAGCATATTGATAATCAGCCGGCAATTTAATGGAGCCGTCGTCTGAATCTTTTACTGATAATCCAACGGTTTCACCATAGCGACGCATGGCATTACGAATTTCAGGAGGAGCATTCTTAATCTTATCACGCAATTCCATCATTTCTGGAGTGCGCCCACTTTTCTTATCCGCGCCTTTACCACCATTATAATTTTTTGAAATATTAGTTCCTGATGTAAAGGCCGCCATTTGGAAGTAGTCCATGCGCGACCATTTATCAGTTGGATGATTATGGCATTGCGCGCAAGCGAGTTGTGTGCCCATAAACACCTGAATGGTATTCGACATATTGTCGAGCGGCATACCTGCATCACGAATATAATAACCAGTTGCCCCGTTACCTTCAGCTAAGGCTGGGCCTTCGGCCTGCAATAACTCGGCTACCCATTTGTCATACGGTTTGTTATCTTGCAAAGATTGTTTAACAAAATCAATGTACGGTTGTCCGGGATAACGGTTTTGTAAACGAGTCGTTACGCGCAACAAGTCAGCCCAATAATTATATTGATGACTTACATAGCCATCACTACCAATTAATTTTTTTACCAATGTTGTTCGTTTATCGCTTTTTCGCGAAGTTAAAAATTCTTCCGCTTCTTTTGCCGTTGGAATACGGCCAATAATATCTAAATAAACACGGCGGACATACACTTCATCACTTGCCGTTGGTAAACTTTTAATATTACGTTTTTCTAAATCTGTTTGAATTAATTGATCTATGGTTTTACTTGCATGCGCCACAGCTTGCGCATCAAGTGGCTTCACTTGCGATACAGATGGACCAGCGGCAGGTGCAAGGTCCTCTTGTACGGATTTTGTTACTGGCGCTAAACGCACTGATGGCGTTTCGTTTGATGTACTTCCTTGCCAAACCATGACGCCAGCGACTACTGCTAACGGTACGCTTAGTTTGATGATCAGGTGCATAGTTACCCTCACTTAGCAAGGTGTGATTCAGAATAATCTAACATAAATTACCACGTGCAAAGGGTAGAATTACTGACGGATTCTACTACAGCGATCTTTGTCAGGTTGGTGTTGGACGGTGGTGTTTTCGCCTGTATGTGAGCACTGTATAGGAAGTGCTTGTCGTCATAATTTTGAGTTCATGGCACGGTCAAGAAATAATAGTACGTGTAAGTATAATTGCTAAATCTTTGTGATACTGAATTTATGACCTGAGACTACCAACTTTGTAGTAAATCTATGAACATGAGCTGATCTTAGATCAGCATGCTATTCGAATACATACCTGTCGAAACATGAGGATTTTGTCAGGTTCACCGACCACCCCTGATAGCCCACTAAACAAACTTATAGCAATAAAAAACCCACGCCGCGAAACGTGGGTTTTTCTTTGATAATAGCGACTGATTATGGAAGGATTTTAACTGCAAATGATTTGTACTTCACTTTGCTTCCTGGGTCATGGCATTGGATAGCAAAGGTGCCACTCGATAATTGTCGTTCAGGACGTTTTAAATCGGCGGGTTCGGTATAATCGGTAATAATTTTTCCGTTAATTTTGGTTACGATATGTTTGCCTTCGACGATGATCTCATAGGTAAACCATTCTTCATCTTTTACCGGTGCTTCGAAATTATCTTTTATCGCATAGAGGCCCGCGGTCTTTTTGGGGTCTTTATGGGTATTATTAACTTGCGCTTCGTATCCAGTTCCAGGCCATCCCGTCTCTTGGAAATTCGTGTGAAAATAAATGCCACTATTGGCGTTCGGATACGTCATGACTTCTGCTTTTAAGTGAAAATTAACAAAATTATGATTTGCCACGTCCCCTGCATAAAAAACATGAGCACGTTGTCCCATCACAACGATGCAGCCATCTTCTACTTTAACGGAATCAGGATTTTCATTTACTTTCCAACCAGTTAAATCTTTACCATTAAATAATGGTGTGAATTCATCTTCTGCGCACAGGGCAGCGGTCAGACAAATACAAGCTAAAAGAGCGATAATACGCATCATGGTGATTTCCTTGCTTATTGGCTTTCACGTAACGTGACGACAAGAGGATACCCATGCAATGCATAAACGTTGGCGCTCGCGGAAAATGGTCTCCACACGGAGTTGTGTTGGGTCATGAGACCAAAAGTTAAATCTGATCACGCCATCACGTTTATTACTCGTACGTCTCAATGTTATTCGGCTAATAATCGCGTTTTCCCCAGGAAAATACGTTTAATCGAAGACGGATTAACCGCAGAGGACGCAGAGAGCGCAGAGGGAATTTATAAAAATAATCTTAGCTCATTCCATTACCTGTAAATGCCAATAAACGGTAATTT
>JAHEDF010000094.1 GCA_024641365.1 Planctomycetota bacterium
ATACTTTTTAGTTAAATATAAATTATATTTAACACAACGTTATAGCGAATCAGTAATAATTTATACCTATAATAAAAATATGAAATAATTACCTATTTATTATTTATTGCGCGAGTGTTTTTCTTCCTATCTGTCATTGGCCACTCGGCCCTTATAGCACATGAACAGTAGCTTATGTATGATCTCCGTATGCTCTCTTTTAGTAACATTGCTCCCTATAACCGACTCTGGACTGCTGGTTTTGACTTGTTTGGCAGTATGTATGCCTTGTTGCAATAATGAGTTATGTTACAGAGGCGTATACTGGTTGTATGTCCATTAGCAGAATATAATTATATCGCTGATAGAGATTTCTGCTAGGTCTTTATCTACTGTGCTGTTAAAGCAGCCGAAGGATTCAACGAATGCGCTTCATAGCGAATTTATTATTGTTTGCCGCATTTTGTTCAACACCAGCCGCACTCTGCGCTGCCGCTGCAACCGACAGCGACAGCGCCAATACACTATTAACAAGCGCGAACCCACTTCTTTATGACGGAGAGAATAATAACAGAAGCTACATGGAAGCAGCAATTGCTTATTCTGATGCTTTAGTGTGGTATGAATCTCAGAACGACAGTTCTACTGCTCGTCAATTACAGGCTGCGATCTATTGGTGTCGTCATAAAGCCTCCGATGATTCTATAGCAGCCATTCAGGCCGAAAACCTATTAGACCCAAGTAAATTAGAATCATTAAATCGTGTAAACACTCTTTTCAATACTCCGGTATCAGTTGACAAAGCCAAAGAGTACTTTGACTTTGCTGGTTCATTTGCTGAAAATAATCCCAAAAGTTATTATATGTCAGCCATGTTGTATTTTGAGGTGTCAGAACGATTTTTTGCACAACAGCAAGGTCGTGATGCCAAAGAACGCATGGATCACTTACTGCGGAATTATAATAAGAACTTACGCAAAGAGCGGATTTCAAAAGACGATTTAGTGGTCATAACGACCAACACCGTCACCACTGAAGCGACGAAAGCAGCTAGCGTCCGCGCTCCAGTCCCTAGTGAAACCGCTTTAAAAAATGGTATTGATGCTATTCATGATATTTACAAATCTGACTATGCGACAAGTAAAAGTAGAGCCGAATTAGTTGCTAAATTAGTTAAAGAGGCAAATAAGTCTGAAAATGACCCGGCCAGTGTCTATGCGCTTTTGTATGAAGCTCGTGAATTAGCAATAAATGCTAAAAATGTCCTGCAAGTATTAGAAATAACTGACCAGCTTGCGAGTCTCTATGAAGTTGTTGATCTGAAAGCAGAGAAAAAGCAAGCGTTGTTAAAAATACGAGGTCAATTTATTGTAAATTCGCTGATTAGGTTATTAGACGAACCAGATGAAGCTGGTGCAAATTTTTCTGTTGGCATGTGGTATGCGAAAGAACACGAGGAATGGCATTCCGCCTTACCATATTTAGCAAAAGGTACTGATGTTGCCTATGCTGAAGCGGCTAAATCCGAATTGGCTCCTAAAACACTCGCTGCTGACATCATTGCTACAGCGGATATGTGGTATGATCTCGGTAAACGTAGCTCCTCTATAAAAGAATCCTTTTGGCGTCATGCCTTATCGCTTTACGAAACTGCACGGCCACAAATTACTGGATTACCAGCAGCGGTACTCGATAAACGCATAACTGAATTAGTTGCTTATTTACCTATAGGTCCCAATACTGATTACGATAAGCTGACCGTTACTCAGTGGGAAAAACTCAATGGTAAAACTTATTCTGTGAATGCCGCAAATGACCGTTTAAATACAGGCCTCAAACTACGCGATGGCCAGAAAGTTCGTGTGGTTCCTCACCCTGCAGATACGTGGAACATAACTGATGGACGTGATTTAGTAATTAATACTACTTATAAAGGTCGATCGATGCGTAAAAATGGTTCCATAGGTGAGCTTTTGTGTTCGGTTGGTAGCGGCGAAGAGCAACAAATCGGCATTGTATCTGGTATCGGTGAAATCACCTTATTTCCCTCGCTTCCTCGCGGTAAAAAAGCACGTGCTTCTGGTGCCATTCGGGTAAAAATTATACCTGTTAATTGATAAATTTCCCATTTTCATTGTTGAATCGATTGCTATCGTAGGAGCTCTCTTGTAACGCTTGCTCTGATGGTTTTTTCATGAGTCACCCAACACCGCCGCCGCAAAATTTGACTGCTGTACATGCAACCGAAGAACAGCTATCTATAATTACATCACTCGCTCATGATATTTGGAATATTCATTATCCATCAATTATTTCTCAGTCTCAGATAGATTATATTCTTGCCCAACGATATAGCGAAAGTGCGCTGCTCAAAAAATATAACCAAAAGGGAACTACTATTTTGTTGGCTCAAGTAGGTCCTATGTCAATTGGATATTCAGTATTGCGCACATCTGAAGACGCACCTGATGAAACGTTTATTGACGCTTTTTATTTACATCCTAATCATCATCGCAAAGGTTTTGGTACACGCTTTATGGAGTTGGTAATCAAGCAAATTCAAACATCTCCTACCCACACCGTAATTTTAAATGTGAATCGCCAAAATATTGGCGCTATAAATTTTTACTTTCGTAATGGTTTTACTATTCGTTCAGTAGTTGATGAAAAACTTGGTCACGGTTATATTGCAAACGATTTCATTATGGAACGAACGCTGGATCGCGCCTAGGTCGCAATTGCTTTCAGGGCCTCTTCGCTTGGCTTATCCGCCAACCTGTGTTAGCGTAGCAACCATGCGAACCTACGCCGTCAAAGAGCTATTTGGTCCAACCTTGCAAGGCGAAGGTGAACATGCTGGTTTACCGTGTTTATTTGTACGTTTAGCCGGTTGCAATGCATGGGATGGGAAACCGGAAACTCGCGCTAGTTCCGCATGTCCTTACTGCGATACAGATTTTCGTGGTGGTGAGCATTTAACCAGTACTGACATTATTACACAGCTCATACAAAAATTACCAACTAATCATAGCGCTCCAATTGGCTGCGTGCTGACAGGCGGCGAACCATTATTACAAGCTGATGAAACCTTATTGCAAGAATTAGGCGCCCATTTTTCCTGGGTCGACATTGAAACGAATGGCACACGTCCATGTCCGCCACATCCTAAAAATGTTTTTATTAGTTGTAGTCCGAAAAAAATTGCCAACCAACCGATAGTTGTGAAACCGGATTGGTGGAAAGTATTAATTCCTGACCAAGAAGAATTTCTTTATCAGGCTCGCACAAGTGGTTTGCCGGTCTATGTCCAACCAACTTGCCCTGATAACGGACCACATGGCGATGAATACAAAGCTCGCATTGAGCATTGTTTGCAATTATGTTTTCAATTTGGTTATCGCTTAAGTTTACAACAACACAAATATCTGGGTATTCCGTAAAACGATTTTCTGCTAATTAATGCGGAGTCGATTCAATCGAGATACCTACCGCCTGCAATAAACGCACTTGGGCGGCCCACATTTTCTTTTGTTGGCTCGGTGTGACGTCATCATAATCAAGTAAATGCAAGAGACCGTGTAAACAGTACAAGGTCATTTCTTCCCCGGTTTTCCTCCCGCGCAAAGCCGCTTCACGTTTTGCAACATCGACACAAACCGCTAAGTCACCTAAATGGACAATGCCTGTTGCTGGATGCGGAGAACCATCTGGAAATGTCATGACATCGGTCGTAGTCGGATCATTAAAATGCTGTTGATGCAATGCCGCAGACTCGTCATCGCCAACCAATAATATTGTTAAAGTAGCTTTCGGTATGTTTGCTTCTTTTATCGCTTTTTCGAGTACGCGCTCCAGGCGCTCTCGCACATAACGCGGCTTTGAGCCTGAATTGTTGATAATTGAGAGCTGTAAACGCGCCATGACGCCAGCCTGATTGTTTGCCGCCATATTGCTACTAGCAGGGCGCACCTTGCCATAGACAGCGCGCTGTCACCCCCTTCAATCAAGCATTCATGACGCTACCCGTCCACACCTATATTGATGCGTTAGATCAATTGCCTGCTCTGGCGGAGAAAATGCAGACAGCTGCGTGGATTGCCTTAGATACCGAAGGTAATTCTATGTTTGTCTACAAAGAACAAGTGTGCCTCATGCAATTAAATGTCGCGGGCGAATTATTCGTCATCGACACCCTGCGCATTGCCGAACAGGGTGGTAATTTGGATGTTTTAAAATCGCCACTGGAAAATCCTGGACACCGCTGCTGGTTACATGGTGGCGAATATGATGTTGGTACACTTAAACGAGATTATAATATTCACTTGTCGGGCATTTGGGACAGTCAACAAGCCGCCAGTTTACTTGGCTGGGAAAAAACAGGGTACGGCAGTGTGGTTGAACGCATCTGTGAAGTTAAATTAGATAAAGCATATACTCAATATAATTGGGGTACACGTCCACTTGACCCTGGTGCATTATTATACGCCATAGATGACGTTATTTATTTACCGCGTGTCTGTGAATTCTTACAGCAAGCCATTAGCGATGCTGATCTCGAAGAAGAATTAAACATTGCCCTACAAGCCGTTGCCGCAACCACATGGAGTGGCGGATTTGATCCAATCGGCATGTGGAAAATTAAAGGCATCCGCGAGATACCCGCTCATCGTCTACCTGTGTTAATGGCGCTTTATATGTGGCGAGATGAAATTGCACGTACCGCCAATATTCCACCTGGTCGCATGCTTAATAATGAAGTGTTGCTTGCGCTCACACGTCAGACACCCACAAACTTTCAATTACTCAAGCGTATGGGCATTAAAGGCTGGTTTATTGCCGAACATGGCAATGCATTATTAGATATTATTAAATACGCCTTATCTAATCCGCCTGAAGTTCCTAATCGTCCACGTCAACGCGACGTGCATCCCGAAGAAGAACAACGGGAAAAACGCATCAAAGATTGGCGACGCAGCGAAGCCGAAAACCGTACGAAGGCCGAAGAGCGCACCGTCCCGCTCCAAGTCGTTTTGCCTGCAAAAGCCCTGGAATACCTCAAACAACATGGTGCCGATGATTTGCAAGCGGTTCCACAATTAGGCGCAAAACGTATTGAGCGTTATGGCAAAAAATTACAGGAATTATGCCGCGTTTAGAATGCTAATTCAATTTTACACTATTTAGCTTCGCCCTTTAGGGCGCAAAATGGCCGCATGATTTTCGCAAACGTGCATCCGCTCTAACCTAGAAAAATACGTAAATTGATGTATTGAATTTACGTACGCAACTATAGCCGGTTTGGTAACCCGTTCATGGTTCAGCATGAAGAACAGTAGTTCCGTCTTTGAGTTACTCCGCCACCAATATTACCAGATCTCAACCAGACCATAGAAGCTTATATTTTTCTGAACGCGTAATGGCAAGAAATTTAATGCTCTACTATAAAGAATCTTGTCAGTGACTGCGGTAAAGACACGTAAACCCTTGTCTTATCACAGATAAATTATTGGCACAGCTGACGCATAGCGAATTCGTAGTTACCAACACTCCTTTTTTCATCTGAGGACTTGTTATGCGTCAGCGATTACTAAGTGCATCTCTCTGTTTAACGCTCAGCATGCTGCTACCGCTCTACGCAGCCACCGCCAAAGATATTCAAGGCGAATGGGTCTGTGACGGTAATGCTACGTGGGAATTTCTCAAAGACCGGGTACGCGAAAAGAAAATCAAACAGGGGCATGGGGATAAGGCCGTCGTTCATGAACAAGAACTTACCGTTAACGGGAATGGCCCAGGGACAGCCACCTCTTCAGTTACATACACGGTTCCGTCACTAGAAGAAGTGATGCAGCGAGCCGAAAACAAAATAAAATTAATAAATAATAAATTACAGATTACAGATAAAAACTTTTCCTATTTTAATAATGACAAAAAAGTAGGTGATTACACTTACACCGTAAAAAACATTTCCGACACCGCCGTTACCGTCGAACTAACAAATGTCGCTGATGGTCAAACTGACACCATGAATATTTTACTCAAAGACGGCGCAATTATTCCGCAAAATCCTGGCGACATAGATGGAACTCAATCTTTAATATTCAAACGAACATCGACCCCTTAATTACTTTTGAGAAAGCGACTCGCCATGTATCGCTTCGCTGCTACTTCATTTACCATCATACTCATCCTAGCTGGCACCGCTTTGGGTGTATCACAAGTGATGTCACAACAAGCACATATTGAAGTAAAAAAAATTATTAATTACCGCAGTTCACAGATCGAAAGCGAACGAAATAATTGGAAAAAATTAGACGATCAGGGCATAGCCGCACAAGGAAATCGAGATGAAGCACTGCGCACACTGGATATGTTACAAGATTTATATGCGCAAGAAAAACGCTTGTGGCAATATTACCATGCACTGGATGCCCAGTTGAAAACACGCAGCCGATTAGCTGAAGAACGCGCTGAATTAGAGCAACGGATAACTACTCACGAATCACGATTACGCGAATTAGATGCTTCGATTGAACATTTACGCCCACCGGAAGACGCGCCTCCGACTATTAACTTCTCCTCACCAGAAACCAAATAAACCTTTGAAAGGATATCAACATGGGACTCATTAAAACAACCACACTCGTTATTGGCGGCACTTTATTGGGTGGCGCATTATTATTGGGCGCTGGCCCATTATCGAGCTATTTACGCACCTCAGCCCGTGTGGCATCGCAAAATGTCCACGACGCTGTACCTGCCAGTTTTGAAATTGAACGTATTCAAACGTTGGTCAGTGATCTTGATCATGTCATCGCGGAACATCAATCACGGTTAGTAAAACAACGCGTTGATCTCAAATACTTACAACAAGAGGTCGATCGCAGCCAACAACGCATGCAACATTTAGAACAAGAAGTTGGCGCTGCTCGTAATGTGTTAATGGTTCACAAAGCGAGTTACAATATTGCTGGCCAAAACTATGACCGCACCCAGGTCGTACAACAAGCCAAAGTTAAAGCAGAAAATCTAATTCGTACCCGCAGCATGTTGGAAGCAAAAGAACAAACGTTGAATGCGCTCAATCAAGCACTGAGTCAGGCTGAAGGTCAATTAGGACAGGCACGCAGTCAACGAGAAACCTACTCAATGCGTTTAGCCGAATTGCGCGCTATGGCTGGCAATGTTGCTATTCGCAAAGAATTAGTTACCAGTTTGCAGGATTTACCGGCTGGCATTAATAATGGTGCATTCCAAGAAGTTGAACAAGCTTTTCAACGAGTTGAACGAGAATTAGAAGTGCAAGACCGTTTACTCAAAGACGCATTCGACACGGTCCCATCACAGGAAGCCATTTCATTTACTGCGGTCGCTGAACCTGATGTTTTAGCCACCTTAGATCACGCGCTTAATTATTCGCCTAAATCGACACATGAAGAAAATCAAATTGCCATTGAAACCGCAACACCAGAAACGCCTGCTCACGCAAATGATGGCGTCGTTGTTATTAATCAAAAATAAATGATTCGCTACGCCGCGCATGGTCACCTGTGCGCGGCATATCATTATTCAATTTTAATCCATCACGATTTTGAATGGGATATTATTTTGATGTCGGAGGGAAAGCCTATTGCGAGACAAATTCATTCGGGTGCAACTTCGGTAGCTCCTAGACGAATAAGTTAGTTTTATACCCTGTAATAATCAGGCGTATTATTCTTTACCAAACACTTGTTGTTTACCAACGACTAAACTCTCACTGGTTTTTTCCTCCATCCGCTAATTATGATTGCTGCCGTGCCCATCACTACCAATTGCCCTCGCTGTGCTGCCCTTGTTGGCGGATTGCCAGATCCGGTAACTGGAAATCTGTTATGCAATGCATGCGGCAGTCGCTTTGATCCCCGCCAAGGCGCAACCGCCGCCAGCAGCGCTGCGCCCGTTGCCGTTTGGCAGCCTGCTGCCGGTGATGAGTTACCAGGCGGTTATTATTTAGAGCGCGAAATAGGGCGCGGCGGCATGGCAACCGTGTGGCAAGCCCATCAAGCGAGTCTCGCGCGCAAAGTTGCGGTTAAAATTTTACATGCACACTTATCATTTGATGTTGATCTTCGTCGCCGATTTTTACGCGAAGCAGAAGCGATGGTGCAATTAGATCATCCACATATCGTGCCCGTGCTTGATCGCGGCGAAAATCGTGAGCGACCTTTTTTAGTTACGGCACTCGTTGGACCGCGTACGTTACGCGATGAAATAAAAAATGGACGTCTTTCTCCGACACGCGTCTCTGAAATTGCCCAACAAGTTTTAGCGGGACTCGTCCATGCGCATGACAAGGGGCTTATTCATCGTGATATTAAACCAGAGAATATATTAATTTCAGAAAATGGTAAGGTCCACATTGCGGATTTTGGCATTGCTCAAGTCGCGAGAAGCATAGATGGACATACTTTAACGCAATTAACCGGCACTAATGTCATCATGGGTACCGTTGCGTATATGTCCCCCGAACAGTCCGAAGCGAAAAGTTTTATCGATCATCGTTGCGATTTATATAGTTTAGGGGTTTTATGTTATGAAGCGCTGGTCGGTCATCGCCCTGTTGGTCGCTTTGAGGATCCCAGTTCACGACAAGATCTAACGAAAAAACAAGGCAAAGAATGGGATAAATTTTTATTAGGCTTATTGGAGCGAGACCCTGATAAACGTATTCCTGATGCAAAAACCGCGCTTTCCTATGTTCCTACTAATACGGCTGAAAAACTTACTAAAAACGAAAATCGGATCGTAGCTCTTGAACGCCATGACCAAAATGCTGCGGATGCCGCAGCGTCGTTCGCTGCTTATTCTGTAGACGACAAATTTCCACATGGTCAAGAATTAATGCGTTCACAAAACAAATGTTGGATGGGTGGCGTTTGTGGTGGTTTGGCGACATGGCTTGGCGTTAGTCCAGGATGGATTCGAGTTTGTACAGTAGTCATGCCGCTAGCGTTCGGTGCATTTATTGGTTTAATCGCTGTCATTATTTGTTATATTACCTGTATTTTCATTTTACCTCGATGCCCAGATGACATTTACAAACCAAAACCAGTGAATTACAATTGGGTACCACGCACGGGGGGATGGTTTTTTGGTGTTTGCGATGCACTCGGACGTGTAACGCCACTGAAACCGTGGATGTGGCGAATTCTTGCCATATTCACTGTACCATTTGGTAGCTTTGTTCCCTACCTTGCACTTGGTATTGGTTTACCGAAGAAAATAATTGAAAAAACAACACCCGAAAAACCTCGTGATGAGGTGGCTGCCCCAGGTAAAAATGACATTGTTGCAAAATCAATTGATGAAAATGTCCAGGCGGCTGCAAAATCGCACGGGAATACTAATATTTTCTATGGGCTGCTCGCTACCATAACGGCTTTATTTACGCTGATGATTTATGAAAATATTTATGACTACGATCTAATTGAAATGTCTTTATGGTCAGCATCGGGTTTATTCTTTCTGTTAGCACTTGTTGGATTCTTTAGAAATCGCCGATCGTCCATTAGTGGCTTAGGCGGCGTTATGATGGGACTGCTGTTTGTACTTACCTTGCTGATGGGGGGCTATAACTATTCGCAAATTACTATGATGAAGCCAAAAACGCCGTGGCTTACCATTAGCGACAATATGACGATGGGCAATTTTTCTATAAATGGCGTGCCAATTGATCTAGATGATCCTGATATCGTCACTCGCGGCTCTAATAACCCCGAATTAGATCCGGAAAAAGCCCAAGCCCAGCGTGAAAAAAAACAGCAAAAATTACGGATTAATAATACTAAAATTTATTTAATTAGTACATTGGCCATCGCATTAGCGGCTCTGCTTACCATATTTGCTACTACTTTTCGACGATATCAGGTAGTTAAAATCGCGACTGCTGGATTTATTGGTGTCGGCACCTCGGCGCTCGTTTCCATCTCTCTCTTAGGTGGAAGTCGTTATGATGTCATTATACTGAGCGCTGTTTCATTGGTCAGCTTTTTTATCAGCCTTAAAATGCTTACTCCGCTTTTCCGAAAGTCTGATGATGAAAAACCTGATCAGGAGCACGTTGATAATCAAAATGTAATTGATCAAAACGATGTTAACAAGACTGCCGATGCGCAAATCATCCAGATTGAAAAGGGACATAATTTTGAATTAGCGCCGACATTGCTCGGCTTGGCCACTGTCGCTGGTATGAGCATGTGTTTGATCCCTTTAGTGCCGAGCATTATAAACAATAATGAGCTCGTTGCATTTAGATTTCCACATTGGGCTTTATTAATTACCCTTGTTGTTTTTGCGCTCATTTGTGCAGGACGCTCATTGCGTATTCTACGTGCAATTGCAATTGTGATACTCTTGGGAACATGGGGCCTCTTGTTCGCTTAGCATGACCTTTTAAGTAACGCTCACAACGATATCCAATAACTTAAACCACAAACTAATTGTGGTGTTGCCATTACAATTGGTATGAATTACACGGTGCGGAGCCTTTTCTTAATACCCATTCTGTCTCTATTAATCACTAATTCCAATTAGCCCGCGACTCACCATACTCAATTCAGATCAATCATTCTTTATTAAATTCTATCTATGAGATTCACAAGAGACGCGG
>JAHEDF010000095.1 GCA_024641365.1 Planctomycetota bacterium
TGTCACCATCTTTTTCGACCGCAGCAAAAACCTCATCAACGACACTGGCGATGCTCGCTACACGCCCAAGTGTTTTTTGATAGAAGGCAGCTGCTTTGGTTTCAGCTTCTGCAATAAGGCGATTAAAACGATGATGCGATGCGCCTAACAGGTCAACAAAGGCGGCGTCATCGGGAAGTAGTTCAGTCAGCATGGCGAAGGAATCTAAGGCTTGATTGCCTCACGCAATTGTTGTCCGCGTTTATTCCACGTTTATGCATGACAGGCTAAGCAATTGGCATAGTTATGCATTTACCGTCCTTTGCTACCGTCCTTTGCGTTCGCGTATTGCGCGAAAGAATGATTTTAATAATTCACTCGAATCAGTCGCCAAGACACCACTGGTCGTTTCCAAGGCGTGATTGTAACCCGTTGGCGCACGTAAATCGACAACGCTACCGCAGGCACCGGCTTTTGGTTCGAATGCACCGTAGACAACGCGTTTCATGCGTGCATTTAAACAGGCGCCCATGCACATGGGACACGGCTCTAGAGTAACATATAAGGTACAATCTTCGAGTCGCCACGTGTCGAGAGCCTGAGACGCAGCCGTTATCGCAACAATTTCTGCGTGTGCGGTTGCATCTTTAAGCCGTTCGCAGGCATTTCTTCCGCGCCCAATTACGCGCCCATTATGAACAATAACTGCGCCAACGGGAACCTCACCGTCGTCGCCAGCAGCAGCGGCTTCGCGCAAAGCCATGCGCATATAATCGTCATCGGTGTTGGTATGCATGGTTACTATCTTTAGTGTTTAAATAAAATTATTTACACTCGCGATAAGATTTACGATATAAAATTATCGCAGGAGATTTAAAATTGTACGACCCCGACTAGTCAGTCGAGGTCGCGTTTAAAATAATTAATAAATTAAAAATTATTTCTTGACGCGTTTTACCATTGTTAGCAGGAAACCACGCGTCGGGAGAACGGTGTGTTTGACTTCATCCATGCTGGATTCGATAGCTTTTAAGCCAGGGTCATCTGGACGAATATTGAGGGCGTTGCCGTAACCAACGATACCAATTTGTAATTTGTCTTGGTCACCAACTAATAAGACATTGCAGGTTTCATTCGCGTCTTTGGCGTGTCCGCGAATCATAGTACTTGCGTCATTAACACCTTGTTGGACCTGAGATGATAAATTTGCAGGTAGGCTTAAACGCGCAGCTAAACTAGCAGCTAATGATTGGATGCCTTGGGCAAAATCCATATCGCATGGTAATTTTGCTTCGACCATTTTCACTTTTGACATTTCATAGAATTCGATGGTGCCATTTTGATCGATGCTAAAATAGTCACCGCTACGTGGATCTTTAAATCGTCCTGGTTGACTGACATTTAATCCCATGCCAGTAACAGGGTGTTTAAATTGAATTGGAAATTTTACCGATGGTGCTTCAGCGGCTTTTGCAGCTTTTTGACCGAAGCTAGCAACGGCAGCTTCAATAGTTTCGTGTGTTTCGAATAAGGCCAGCAAGCCTAACATTTCAAAAAGGGCGATAACTTTTGTTGGTACGCCAACTAATTTAATGTCACCATTTTTTTCACGGAAATTATCAACGCATTTTACAATAGTACCCAAACCGGTTGAGTTGATATATTTGACGTTGGTCAGAACTAACATGACATTGTTCGTGCCAGCGTTAAGAATATCAGTTAAGCGTCCTTCAAATGTTTGGTTGGTGCTGGCGTCGATCGAGCCGGTTAGAAACACCGCTTTGGACTCTTGTCCACTCGGAAGTGTTACCGTCTTGATATCAAAATTGAGAACCGCCATGGAAGCTCCTGAGTCTACTGTCTGTTCGGTCTGAATGACCGTTTAGCGTTTTTGTTATTACCTGACGAAAAGGCAATGCTCCAAATACGCATTTTTGCTGTGCCGTGGCACGATGCCCCGCTAGGGGGCGAACGCGAGTCCCAAGCGATGCAACCTGTCTCCAGCAGCGGTCTTGAGTGTGATACGGAATTGCACCTATGCCACCATATACCAATGGTTTGGTGATGTCATGGGGGTGCGCATATACCAGTATGTAAATCTACCACAGGAGCGTGGAGACGATGTGCATTCCGACATCGTCGTATTCGGGGGAGCCATGGGCTTATTTGGCGGCAAAGATAAAAAAGATAGCAAAAAAAACGAGAGCACCTCGTCTTCGCCTCGTAAAAGTCGTCGCATTGTTGCGCCCGGCGGAAAACCAGCAGCACCAGCAGCACCGGCAACGCCCGCAAATAGAAGCGGATCATCTGCCAATATAAAACCAGCACCTCCACGCCCAGCAGCACCGGCACCGGCACCAGCAGCACCGCCAGCAGCTCCACGCCCACCAACGAGTCGTGTTGTGCGGCAACAGCCGCCAGCAGCACCGGCAGCACCAATGCCGGATATGATTACTGCTCCTCCGCGACCAAAAGGAAAAGATCCAATTACCGCAGGTAGTAGCCGACCACCTGAATTTACCGGTGGTTTAGCAACGGCAGGACGTCGCGATGGCCCGTGCCGCACTGGTGATTCGGCTTTGCTCGATTTTTTACAAAATAAAGCAAATTTATTAGACGCCGGACAAGTTGGACAAGTACGCGGTGAGGCCGAAACGAAAAATCTTCAAATTGATGTTGCTGCGGTTGAGCTCGGATTTATTACTGAAGAACAAATGGTAAATGCATTAACCCAAGAATGCTGGGTGCCACATTTAAAAGTAGATAAATACGAAATTCGTAAAAAAGCACTCGATACCATTTCTCGTGAAGACGCGACACACTTCGGTGTATTTCCGGTCGATAAATTAGGCAGTTTATTAACGCTGGCGATGGTTAATCCGTTAGACGTGGAAACGATTCGTATTTTAGAAAATAAAACCAGTCTTGATATTAAAAAGGTCGTGGCGACACGCACCGAAATTATGCAAGGCATCGAAAAATATTATTCGGGCCAAGTACAAGCCAAAGACACCAGTATTTCATTTACGCAGGATATTGAGCCTAAGAGCGTGACGCAAATGTTGTCCAAAGTGGCACCGTCTGCGCCGCCGCCAGCGCCACCAAGTCGGCCTATGCCAACCGTTACGCCCGTGCCAGCGCCAACGCCTACAGATAATATTGTTCCGGAAATTCAAGATATTGATGATTTATTATCGAGTGATGAAGCGATCGCTCCGGCTATTATTGAACCAATTAGTTTAAAACCGGAAGCATTTGAAGCGGTGAGTGTCGAGCCAATCGAAATGGAGCCGATGGAATTTGAGCCAGTGGCTTCTGCGCCTGCCGCTCCGGCACATAAAGCGCCAAGTAGTGAATTTGATATTGGTGACGCTCCATTTGCGGATGAAGAAACGCTGACACCCAATATGCCAGAACCAGCAGCGCCAGTTGCTGCTGAATTTGAAATGGATGATGCCTCTACCGATGCCGTCATTCCGCCAATGCCTGCAGCACCTGCAGCAAAGGCACCATCAATTGCTCCTGAATTTGAATTTAATGATAGCCCAGCCATCACGCCTCCAGCCGCTAAAGCACCACCAGTGCCACCCGCTCCAAAGGCACCTCCGGCTGCTGTGCCACCACCCGCCGCGCCACCACGTCCAAGTCCACCACCAGCACGTGCGCCAGCCCCGGCGGCCAAAAGCCCAGAAGCACCGAAGCCAGCAACCAGTCGTTTTACCGGCACGGCTCGCTCCGAACGTTCTGGTATCATCAATTTAATTCCGGTTACAGAGGATGAATTCCAACATGCCATTACTCACGGTAAATCGCATGTGTTTGAAAAATGGGTCGGCTTACAAAGCCGTAATCGTATCATCAATGCGGTCGCTGTGGAGTCAGAATTTGATGAATTACTGGCAGGTCTTTATGAAGGCGCCATTGCTGTTTAAGTAAAAAACCGCATTAGCACCCCATCTGCGGCGTTGCCTCCTCCTTATCTTGTTGGACCAAGCTTCGCCGTCGGGCGCCTTGCATCTGGGGTACTGGTGCGAATTTTTGAGTGCTTTGGATTAATTTTTTTCTCATTTTCCCAATAACATCTCAGTTTTACTGAGGTGTTGTTGTTTTATGTAGCGTGCGTCAGCTCCTTGGTTGCTGAATCGTGAGAGCTATTGACCATAGCATCATGGTTGATGAAACGATTCCAACGTGGACGCCAGGTGGTGGGCTGCATTTTACGCTGCTGAAGCAAGCATCGGGAAATACCAAAGCACGGCGCGGACGATTTGTTACTGCACATGGTGTTGTTGAAACACCAGCGTTTATGCCAGTCGGAACACAGGCATCAGTAAAATGTGTCACGCCTGAGCAAGTGGCCGCAACTGGTGCGCAAGTTGTTTTGGCAAATACGTATCATCTAAGTTTAGCTGATCGCACACAATTAGTGGAGCGTCATGGTGGGTTACATAATTTAATGCATTGGTCGCAAACTATATTAACCGATTCAGGTGGTTTTCAGGTATTTAGTTTACCGGACCGAGAAATTACCGAAGAGGGCGTACAATTTCGTTTTGATGTTGATGGAACACCGGCCACACTGACACCTGAAAGTTCAATGGATATTCAGCGACGATTAGGTGCTGATATTGTTATGGCATTTGATGAGTGCGTCGATCATCGTGCTGGACGCGCTTATGTCGAAGCGAGTGTCGAGCGCACCTTTCGTTGGCTCAAGCGCTGTATGCAAGTGGAATTAGCGCCGCATCAACATTTATTTGGTATTGTTCAAGGCGGCATGGAGTTGGATTTACGTTCGCTCGCCGTGGAACAATTAATTTCGTTAAATTTACCGGGATATGCGATAGGGGGTGTGTCGGTTGGTGAAGGACATGACAGTATGGTGCGTGTGGTAAAACACACCGCACCTTTATTGCCTGTCAATAAAGTGCGATATCTCATGGGTGTTGGTTTACCGGAAGATTTAGTAGCGTCGGTTGATTGTGGAATGGATATCCATGATTGCGTCATTCCAACGCGATATGCACGTGAGGGGACAATTTTTACCTGGGATGGGAAAATGCGCATTCAGGATAAAAAATTTCGCAAAGATCGCTATCCAATTGATACGCAATGCAGCTGTTATACTTGTAAGACGGGTTATAGCCGCGCGTATTTACGCCACTTAAGTTTTGCTAGCGAGCCATTGGGCGAAACGTTAATGACCATACATAATTTGCATTTTTATCAGGATTTAATGCGCGCTATTCGCAGTGCCATCGAAACGGACAGCTTCCCAGTGTGGCGCGATGCTTTTCATGAGCGCTATTTTGCTCGCCGGCAAAAAAATAGCCGAATAGATGAAGGTGATGGTGATTAAATGCGCCTCATTGTTGTGCAACATGGGCGTATCAAGGATAAGCAAATTCTGTCGTTGCGCGCTGAATTCGTTAAACGATTTCAACGATTTGGATCATTACAAATACAGGAAAAAGACCCCAAAGGTGATGGTACTTTATGGCCACCATCAAGTCGATGGCGCGTGGTGTTAGATGAGCACGGCGAACAACCGACCAGTACACAATTGGCATCGCTCTTACAAAAATGGACCATGGCTCATGGGGAAGTGGCATTTCTAATTGGTGATGCATATTCATTGCATGGTCCCAGCAAAGCTGAAGCCAATTATACCTTAGCGCTTAGTGCATTAACTTTTCCGCATCAATTTGCGCATCTCTTATTAATTGAACAATTGTACCGTGCGGCTGGGATCTTAGCTGGATCGCCTTATCATCACGCGTAATTGCAAGCTATAATTTTACATTAAATGCGGTATGACCAATAATAGAAAGCGATGGCCACCAACCTTCTTGTTTTAAAATAAATCGTTGCCCATTTAGAGGTGGTGTAAAGGTTAACGGTTCTTCGCCACTGCGGGTTAATAAAGTAATAGAAACCGTCACTGCATAGGTCCCATCATCTTGGGCTTTAAGGTCATGGATGTTGTAATTAAAAACAAATGGATCGGCTTGTTGAATTTGAAATATTCCAGTCAGACCTCTTAATGCTAATAAACGTATGGCGCCATTGCCGAAATTATCGCCGCCATTCTCGCCAATTTGATTTGGCCATGATTCACTAAAATTATAGGCAGGATGTAGCACGTCTAAGACGCCACTCGCCTGCCCTTTTTCAATGGCGTTTTTTAAATGGGTGAAGGTCCGTTCTGCTTGTACAGAAGCACTGCTCCACCATATAAACCAGACCACGCTACAAATCACAGCAATTGCGATGATGAGTAATCGTAAGCGTTGCTGACTCATATTGACTATGGTCATTTGATTTTCTCGACAACAAGAGGCGCTCTGGTTGTCGAGAAGGTTGTAGGGGTGTCAGTAGCTAGGCCCATTGATGCGCAAGTAGAATAGTCCTTGTCTTGCCGAAGTGGGTATTCTTGGGTAAAGAGCAGGTTATGGACCGCGATGCGCTCATAACAGAAGCATTGAGAAAGCGACAGTTTTCTCCAGTATTGCGTGATCGCATTGAGCGATTGCTCGACGGGCGGGAAGATCGGAATCGTTTGCGCTGCTGCAATTCTGGTTGTTTCGTCTGCGTGCAAGAACTGCGTGCCATACTCGACGAAGTCGAGTCAGCCTTGCCACCACATCCATCGACTTAGCTACCTGTTTTTATTCGACAGTGTACATGTCCATGTGACACCAACGGAATTACCGCATGCAAAGTTATGTCGATGAACCAGGTCTCGAAATAATTGACCCAACATTTTCAGAATTAGTAGCACCCGCAACCCTTCCCAAGCGCATTGCTGAGGGTTTCCAATTTGTTGAAGGGCCAGCGTGGCTTGATTCAAGTAATCAATTAATATTTAGTGACATTCCTGCTAATATTTTATATTCTTATGCACCTGAACGTGGCCACCAAATTTGGCGGCGCCCTTCTGATCACACCAATGGAAATTCGGTTGACCAAAAAGGACGGTTAGTGTCTTGTCAGCATGGCACGCGCACGGTGACAAGAACGCTTACAGATGGCAGTCGAGAAAATATTGCCAGTCATTATGACGGTAAGCGATTAAATTCTCCCAATGATGTAGCTGTGACACGTGATGGCAGTGTGTGGTTTACGGATCCACCGTATGGCATTGTTTTAACCGACAGTGAGCAAAGCGCACAGCGTGTTTATCGCGTGCCACCGGAAGGCGGCGATCCAATTGCCGTTTTTGAGGATTGTTCGCGACCAAATGGTCTGTGTTTTAATTTAGATGAATCTATTTTGTACGTTGCCGATAGCGATCCTGCTTATCATCATATTCGTCGTTTTCAGGTAACGCCAGAAAAAACACTTATTGGCGGCGAAATATTTTGCGAAATAAACCCAGGAGTGCCAGACGGTATTCGCTGTGATGAATACGGTAATGTATGGTCTACAGCAGGCGATGGCGTTCACGTTTATGCACCAAACGGAAAATTACTCGGGAAAATATTAATTCCACAAGTCGCATCAAATTGTACATTTGGCGGAGTTGATCGACAAACTTTGTATATTACGGCAATAAGCGCGGTGTGGTCCTTGCCAATTACGGTGCGCGGCGCTCGTTAAGCGGATTTGGTTCTGTAATCCAACGCGCAGCAGCTAAAATAATTGCCATGCCTAAATACCCGGCGGCGTACGACCACGCTGGCGTACCAAAGGCCCCTACGGAATCTTTGGGCGTGAACACATAACTATGCATAAATCCGCAGCTGCATAATAAGGCGGCTAAAACACACCATCCTGCGGAAAATATAAATCGTCGCTCAATTATATGCACAGTAACGGCAGCAAAAATCATGGCGGTAAAAATAAAGCCTTGCTCCAAGGCAAATGCTCCATGAATAAAAGTGCCTCCAGCCATAAACTTAGGAATTAATGCGTCACTAAATGTCGCATCTGCTGCGCGCAGTCCGTCTTTAGCCATTAAAACGCCCCAGGCACCAATTCCAGGTAGTAAACCTAATACAACGGCAGGTGCGTGGGCGATTGGTGTGGCTTGGAATGCTTGGGCAGTAATGACAATGCCTATCCAGAGTACGATCGCCATACCCGCTTCAATGGGGACGGCCCATACCACGTAGGCCATTAAACCACTTACGCATAAAATAGTACAAAAAACACCATTTAAAATTGAATAACCAACGCGTGCACCAAGTCCTTTCCACCCAGGGTGTCCAATATAAATGGTAGTGGGAAAGCACGACCCAAATACAGCGGCAGCAATCGTTCCAAGACCGTTGACTGCTAACGAAGGCGCTGTCGGAAATTGGTCGCCAGCTGCTTCTGCCGATTCAATATTTTGCAATGAACCAATCACATTAAAGACACCCATTGGAATAATGACGGCAATGTAAGCGGTAATTTGTTCACTGGTAAAGGCTGCAAATAAATCACCAAATACAGGAAGTGGAAAATGAAATCCAATTGGCACTGAAGGACTGGCTGTTGGCGCAACACTGCCTGTGCCCCACGCTAAAGCAGTGCCTAAAACAATGGCAACTAAACCACCGGGTATTCCACCACGGAAACGCACACCACCGAAATAAGTTAATAATATAACGCCTAAGGTAACTAAACCGACGACGGGAAACGCGAATGTGCGAAATAAAAAGGTGAATGAAATAAATCCGAGCGCTATGCCAGCTAAAGTTGATAATAATGCTGCACGCGGCGAGGCGCGACGAATGCGTTCGGCTACGGTTGCGCCCGCTAACTCTATAATTCCCGAACCAAGACACGCTAATAAGCCAGCTTGCCACGCAATAGTTGCGGCTGTGGTATCATCTAAACCGCGACTTTTTGCGCTAAGCGCAGCGGGCAACATCACTAAAAATATATGTGCAAAGAGGGACACCGTATTTATGCCATAGGGCAAGGCACAGATATCCGTGCGTCCAGAGGCGATGGCGATACGGCGGGCTTGCCAGGCATAGAAGATATTGCCGACCAACAGTGATATTGCTGCTCCTGGGAGAATTTTTCCGTAGATGAGGTCTGGTGGAAAGCCGAGTACCATTTCACAAAGGCCGATAATGAGCATCAATTGAATGACGTTATCAAGCGCAAGACCGAAAAAACCGTCGATATCGCCGCGTACAAACCAACGCATGGCAGTCTCCTCACCAAGGTGCGGGGGTTGTATGGAGAGATTTGAGCGCCTCCACCGGAAAGGTGGTAGGAAAGGGCTTGCATCACATGGTTTGATGCGCTGGCAGGATTTGGGCAATACGCCAATTGCTGCCAACCAGCGAGGGTTTAGTATTCACAACATGTCATCACAATTTACTGAACGTATTGAACGCCTTAACAATATAGGCATCGCACTATCAGCTGAACGTAACCAAGCAAAATTATTAGAGCAAATATTACTTGGTGCAAAAGATATTACGAATGCAGATGGCGGTACTATTTATTCTTTAGGAGATGATGATCAGCTTCGCTTTGAAATATTACGATCTGATTCATTAGATTTGTGGATGGGAGGAACGAGCGGAAAGCCAATTCCATTTAAACCAATTCCGCTGCGTTTATTGGATGGTACTCCAAATCGCAGTTCGGTCGTTGCTTGTGCGGTATTGGATGGCACCACGGTTAATATTCCAGATGCCTACCATGCTGAAGGTTTTGATTTTTCAGGTACGCGTTCTTTTGATGAGCGAACTGGCTATCGCTCGACATCTTTTTTAACGGTACCGCTGCGTAATCATGAACATTCGATTATTGGAGTCTTGCAATTATTAAATGCCAGAGACGAACTTGGCGAAGTGGTTGCATTTAATGAAACCGATCAACGTCTCGCTGAAAGTCTTGCGTCACAAGCCGCAACGGCATTAACAAAACATCAATTAATTGATGATATGAAAGATTTATTAGAATCTTTTATTCGTTTGATTGCAACTGCGATCGACGAAAAATCACCGTATACTGGCGGACATTGTCGTCGTGTGCCTGAACTTACCATGATGTTGGCTGATGCTGCTGCTAAATGCGATAGTGGTCCATTAGCGTCATTTGAAATGTCAGAGAATGATCGTTACGAATTACATTTGGCAGGATGGTTGCATGATTGCGGCAAAGTAACAACACCTGAATGGGTTATGGATAAGGCAACAAAATTATCCTCTATTTATGACCGTATTCATTTATTGGAAACGCGTTTTCATGCAGCAAAGCAGCAATTGGAATTAGCGGCATTACGAAGAATCGCCGCTGGCGCAGATCGCGCCACAGAAGAGCAACAGTGCTTGGAAGCCCAACAACACCTTGATAGCGATTTTGCTTTTTTGCGGCGGATGAATATCGGCAGCGAATTTATGGTACCAGACGATCAAGAGCGCGTCCGACAAATTGGAAAAAAAACCTGGATAGGCCCCGATGGTGTTGAGCAATTATTACTGAGTAGTGATGAGGTAAAACACCTGACTATCAATAAAGGAACATTAACCGCTGAAGAGCGCGACATCATTAATCATCATATTGTCGCGACCATTCGCATGTTGGAATCATTACCCTATCCGAAACACTTAAAACGGATCCCTGAATTTGCTGGCGGCCATCACGAACGTATGGATGGAAAAGGCTACCCGAAAGGCCTTACC
>JAHEDF010000096.1 GCA_024641365.1 Planctomycetota bacterium
TCTTTTAATGCTAAAGCCATGGCGGCGACGTCGCCATCTAATTGCATGCGATCAACGAGCGGTATTAATTTGCCAATAGGATAATTATCATCGCTAGCAGCATAGGTTCCAGGTGGCGTTGAACCACTTAATGACGCCATGAGTGGTTCTGGCATGAGGCCCGTGTCGCGAATGCGCAGCATATGTGCGTGATGGGCTTCACGTAATCGTTTCATGTCAGCCGCATGTGCCGGATTTGCTGCTAAATTATTTATACAATGCCAGTCAGCGGTGATATCAAATAACTCTTCTGCTGGTTTTGGTAAAAAGAAGGCTGATTGGACAGGCGTCGTCTTGCCGGCAGCAAACAATTCTGCCCAATTTCTCATCGCTGGTTGTTTCCATAAATAATCAAGATGCATGCCACTTGGTACCTGCGGCATATAATGGCGAATATACAATAACTTGCCGTCGGTGGTTGAACGTGAGCAATCGTAAATTTCGTCCATGCGATCGCGGTAACTATAATCAAACGGACGCGGCGGTTCTTTAAATTCACCCGCAATGGCGCGGCCATGCATGTCAGGAAGCGGCTTAACACCTGCTAAACTGAGCGCTGTTTTTGGCATGTCGAGCAAACTGACTAATTCACTATTGCCAGTACCTTTTTCTTGCGGTGCTAAATGCGCGAAGTTTTTTCCATAACGCACAATTAAAGGAACCTGCGTACCATTTGCATATAAGAAACGTTTACTGCGCGGTAAAACACCACCATGATCTGCATAATAAAATACAATGGTATCATCTGCCAAGCCAGATTTTTCTAGTTCATCTAACATTTTTTTCATGTACTCATCCATTTGAGCCACTTTATCAATGTATTGCGCAATATCATGACGCACCGCCGGCGTATCCGGTAAATATGGCTGTACTTCTACTGTCGCTGGATCTGTGGTTAATTTTGCCGATTTATGCACACAACTTTCATGTGAAATGGCGGTATTAAAAATGGCAAAAAACGGTGCACCGTCAGGGCGATTTTTATAATGTGCTTTGTTACTCGACTCATCCCAAGCCAATTTTACACGATCCGATTTAGTATTATAATCGGTTTTCGCATTATTGGTGCAATAATAACCATTCTTGCGTAATAATTCTGTCCAATAAATAATTCCTTCCGGCAACGGTTCTTTGCTGCGCATATTTTGCGTACCAAGCGCAGGTGCGTAATGTGCTGTTATAATTGCTGTACGAGTCGCTGCACAAACTGGCGCGGGCGCACGCGCTTGATCGTAGCGAATGCCATCAGCTGCTAATTGATCAAGTGTAGGCGTACGTGCATGCTTATCGCCATAACAACCTAAAAGAATCGTGTTGTCTTCACTGACCAACCATAAAATATTAGGCTTTTTTGCACTATCCGCGGCCATTATATTAATAGCAGCAGAGACAGTTAAAATGATGATACAGGTTAAAATTCGAAGTCCCATATAGTCATGCTCCTCATAAGGCTGGTAAAACCATTTTGAAACGGCTGATACGGCTGTTGTCATACGAACTACATGACAACCAGTTGTGTGGGGATTCTTTCAATGCCGACGCAACGTCAATCGTTTATGCAGTTGCTGCTATAGCTGACTTAGTTTGACAGATTTTAATGACATGTCGGAATTTCCTACTCAGGATAGAAAGCTAATGCCTTTGCTGGATCGGTTTCAGACAAAATACGTAATCGCTCCCGCGCATCGTTTGGATAATTATAAAATAAATGTCGACGATCTATAGGCGTTATTTTATCTATCGGAAGTGCAAATAATATATCTGGTACACGTCCAGGAAATGCGCGTTCACACGCTGCTAATAAACGTTTTCTCACTGGGCCTTCACTGATGAGTAATTGCCCAACACACAGGTCATAATTTTGTGAAATATCGAACCATTGCACTAAACACGTCGGTTCCGAAAGCGCTACGGCTGTCAATTCTTGTGGACTGCGCGCTGCTAATATGCGCGCCGCAATAGCAATGTTTTTCCATGTCGCTCGACAAGTACTAAGATCATAGAGACTGTCAAAAATAGCTTCATCGGTAACTTCTGCCGCAAATCGTTCAGGATCTAATTGTGCCAGTACTTGGGTTTGTCGTGGATTACCGTCTTCAAAAGACGGACATGGGTTTTCCACTAATAAATCATATAAGGTGTTACGTCGTTCGTTATTCAATCGACCGCGATAGGATTGATAGTGGATACGGTTAATTAACACATCGTTATCAACATACCATTTGGTAATTAACGTGTGTGCGGCAGCGGCCCATAAACGATCTTGTACATAATGATAGGTGGATGCGGTGAAACGTATAACTACAACAGCAATAATGACTGCGAAGACAGCCACAAATGGTCGCCAACGGTTTGGTACGCGCGGACGGTTTGACGTAGCGGGGTGATCAGTCCATGCAGCGGCAATTAACATCACGCCACTGAGTGCTAATAACGGTGCAACCCATGGTTTGGCAAATAACATAGGCCCTAAAAATAAAAACATACTATTATGACAGGCATGTGCTAAAATACAGCCACCAATGCCACCACTACGTAGGCGAATCAGTGCTAATAATAATCCGAGCGGTAAAGCAAATAATGCTTGCACCTCTGAACCATGCGCAGCAGCAAATGCCAAGGTGGTCAGCGATACGGCCCACACCGTCGCAAAACGATGACCGTCAAACCAATAACGCAATAAATCTAATAATCGTCCTCGAAAAAAACATTCTTCTGCAACCGGCACTAAAACAGACACGGTTAATATTGTCGCAATGCCAGCCCACCACGGAACGGTTGCTAAACCGCCTAGCATCGGAATTGGAAATACCGCATCGCGACTCACTGCCGTTGGATGCGAACCACTCCACCATAAAAATCCAATATGCATCAGTGGTTCACATAATAAGAGTGCACCAACCGCCATCGCGGTTTCATCGCGAACAACTGGTGCGATTCGGCGGCGTGGTTTCGATGCTGGAGGAATGAGCCATACCGCCAACAATAATAAGAGACTGATCAGCGCTGGTAATACTGGCCACAAGCGCATCCATGTTGCGTCCTGTAACCATTTACGCGCTACCGCTAACCACACATCGGGCGTTAATCCGCTGATACCAATCGCCGTCACCCACCCTGCAATAGGAGTCAACCACGCCGGTAAACCGATACACACGGCGGCAATTGCAATGACAACGCCAATAATGCGGCGACGACGTATAGCGACAGGGTTTGGCGTGAGGTCCACAGTCGTAACATGCGGACTAACTGCTCAAGGAAAAGTACGAACAGCCATGTCAGTCCGGCAGTCGAACTCACATCGCTCTTATTCAATTACATCGGCTATTCAATCGCTTCGGTGCTACCGAGATTTTCCCATGATAATTGTGCCATGCCTTTAAAGTCGGGTATGTCAGCCTTGAAGGAAATACAATAAATAGCGACCGGACGATAACGATTCATCATATTTATATAGCGACGAATATCATCCCATGGTTCACGAATACTAATAATGGGCGCACCGTCCGATAAAAAACAAATCGTATCAAGATCATGAATGCGCAATCCTGCAATCAGTGCATCCATGGTTCGTGTTCCTCCAGATAACTGTAATCCTTTTGCCACATACGCCATCATACCTTTTATATCTGGGCTCAATAATTCTGGATAATAAATGGTTACTTCCCCACCAAAATCTATAACATTGGTTTTAACGTGTCCGTGTTTATTTAATAATGACAAGGCATCAATGGTTTGTTGCCGTAAATTTTCAATTTTATCCCCTTTCATCGAACCCGATGAATCAACAATAAAAGACATGCGATCTGAGGTAATGCTTATGCCATAAAAACCTGCAAGCGCTGGTACGGTCATATCATTTATGTGAGTTTCTTTACGAAAGGCATCCGTACGTGCGCGGTCTGGCTTATAGGTCTCTTTTGTTTGTGACCACCATTTTTCTAATTCTTCTTCGGTATTATAGACAACACGCTCACCTGCGATGCTGCTAATGGCATATAAACAATCGCGACGGAAACGTCCTTTTTCTTTAGCAAAACGTTTAATGATTTTTTCCATACTTTGCGCGGACGGAATACGCCCTAAGGCGTCTAAAATATGAACAAATACTGGCCAATCACATTTTTCCATGGCTTGCAATAATACCGGTACGCTGTCTTCAGAACGGACGCGGCCAATTGCAATGGCAGCAGCAACTTGGCTGCGAATATCTCGTTCATTCAATAACGCTTTATGAAGTTCCTCTATAAACGCCGCACCGTCTGCTTCCAGTAAACCGATGCCTTCTGCTGCGCTACAAACACTTGGTACCAAAGTTTGGCACATCGATAACGCTGCGGTGGTGCGATTAACTGATTCGCCTCGACAAGCACTTTTTGTAAATGCCGTGGTTACTAATTCCTTTTCAACGGGCAGTCCACAACGTGCCGCATACAATATTTTTAATCCTGGGATGCCACCTGTTTTTGCTTTTAAATTCTTTACTATTTCTGCATGGGCTTTATCGGCGGTGTAAGCAGCTGCTATTAAACCATACTCAATTAATGCCTCGTTTTTTTCCAGCAACAAAGCACCAATTTCTTTGGAAAATTTAGTGGCATCATCACCTGTTATTTTAGAAAGCTTTGTGTCTGGAAATTTATCTGGGGCATTTTTTCCCTCAGGGATTTTTGCTGGTGATTTACCACAGGTACGGTCTTTTTCCGCATACAAATATTCTACCACTGTCATTGCTGCTAATGCGGACGCGCCTAATTGTTTGGTTTCTTTAAACGACAACATTTTTCTGATGGTTTCAACGCGATGCGATGAGGTCGCAATAACACAGGCCACCTCTGGCATATATAATAATTTACTTCTATTTAAGGTCTGTGCCAAAAGTGGCATCGTAACATCGGGACCGCCCAATTCCATAAGCTGACCAAGACCACCCATTTGATCTAAATTATAACGTCCCTTTAGCATCCCCGGTACCCATTCTAACGATGGGATTTGACCAGTCAGGGAAAATTGATCTGCTAATTTATCTTCGGCGTGGAGTGCAGGAAATAACGAACAGCACAACGCGAGCGTGAGAACTTTTTTCATATAATCCTACTAGATGTAAACAGTAACGAGTAAGGAATGAATTGCCAAAACAGCAAGCACGCTTTAAATTCCAAACGCTCTTGTGAAATAGACAACTAATGTGTCATTTCGCAGTGAGTGATGGTGTAAACACGTGCTTAAACGTGCTTTGGTAGCCAGAATAGAGACAGTATTCCTTATTTGTACTGTATCCCTACGTTACAAAAGGTCAGCGCTGCAATGCCATTTGCGCCAAATAACAGCTCTTTTTGGCTCCAATTGCTTTCTTTTAAATAGGTTATGGACTTTGCTGTAGTCGGTGATTTGAGCGTGAGGGTTATCGTAGATCCCTGTCCTTTCCCACTCGCAACGAGATCTGGTTGCCCATCAAGATAAAATTGACTGATTAATGTATCTTCCCAGATAATCGGTTGATCAAATTCCAGGACAATCGTGTCTTTATTTGCGCTCGGAACGTAAATATTTTGTACATTTGCAGGTGTAATAATTTCTTTAGGTTTCAGCCCGTAATTATCACGTTCAATTAGCGGTTGCATAAGACGTGCAAATTCTGCCCACCCGACTAATGGATAATGGCATCCACCGGGCGGAGAAATGCCAAGCGTCGACATCACGCTCATGTTGGCATAGAGGCGCGGTAAACTGCGTTGAATTTCTCGTATCATATCACCACAACCAGAATTACCTCCCATGCCACAAGCATTGGGCCAAATTTGAAAAATATAATAATGCTGCACATTGGGGAAATCTCTTTTCCACCCTGATGACATCTCAACAAAATAACGTTCGTATGATTTCCAATCATAGTCACCAGTTGGCGAGGCAGCTCCCTGATTATTTTCGCCTTGATGCCATAAAATGCCACGAATGCCGTGGGTTAAACGTGCCTGCTGCACGCGCCACAACATGCGGCCATAAATAGATTCTAAATCAGTCGGATTTTGTTCATTGCGTTGATGCTGGTCGACGCGCGTACCGCCAACCGCCCCATTAATAATGCAAATAGGAATTTTTTGACTTTCGACTAACCGCTTTGCCAATTCCATACCCCACCAACCTAATTCAGCTTTTTCACCTTTGCGTGCTTTCCACACTGGTCGGCACCATAAATTTTCTGTGGTCGGCATATCTTTACTTTTCACGATACCATAACTACGTATCCATTGATGTGTTTCGGGTGGCGACTCCTCACGCGTGTCGGTGGCCAACGCATTCGATTGACCGTCGATAATATACGCATCGCCACACACAATATCATCGACGGTGCGCAGAATGGTTTCTTGTCCCGCCTTACGCACGCCAAATTCGACTTTATAGATTATAAGTCCAGGTTTTAATTGAGCAGTAAGTGAATAAAATTTGTCGCCTTTTGGTTCTGTTTGTATGGAATCAATGAGTTTGTCATCAGCATAGATTTTGAGAAACAACGACTCCGCCTGTTGTAGTTCAGGCTGTTCGGTGAGCGATCCGTTATAATAGAGCGTGCCAATATTTTTATCATTTTGTGCGTAAAATTGTCCGTCTTGTGGTTTTTCATCGGCTGCTGGTTGGCGACCAACCCACGGGTCACGAGCAGGTTCTTTTACCACAATGGTCACCGATTGTGAAATGGTTTGGCCACCATTATTAATTTCCGCACGCACCACCATGTTGCCGCTATTTTGTGAACGGAATAATAGTAATTTTTCAGCTGATGTTTCTTTAATAACCGCGACATTATCAACAAACCACTCGACGTGTTTCTGATCTGCACCGGTTGCCTGTAATGCGCTCGCATTGCTATACTTTGGTGTCACCGTGATCGGTGAACGACCATCCCAGGTACGCGGCGCCTCTAAAGTAAATTCAGGATCTGGAATGGTATTTTTTATCGTAATGGCAATATTTTTGCTTTCGACTTTATCCGGATAAATTGCTTTACAGATAAGTGTCAGTTGTTGATCTGCGCTAACACGCTCGGCCTCAAATTTATAATTTAATAGGTCACTGGCGATCACCAGTTCTTGATCGTCTATTTTCGCTAACCACATAATTTTTTCTGCGCCACCAGCTTTTACCGATATCGTCGCTGATTTTCCTTCAGCAACAGTGACTTGTGATTCAGATACGGAAAATTCTTTACCAGGCTGTATGAGGTGACCAACCAACGTTTGCGGTACTTTTTGATTTTCATATTGTAATTGCACCCATTCCGCAGTGCGCTTGACATTAGAAATGCGAACTTCGTCAATATCACCAGTAAACGAATATTTATTATACCACCCACCTATCCACATGCGGGCTGGATTCCCAATATCCATTGCGGTGCCTTTTTTAGTCTCGACATCTAATTGACCGTTCACAAAAAGATGCGCAGAGTCTTTCGTATACGTATTTACTACATAACTCCAGTTCCCCATGGTGACTGGTATTTTTCCTTTGGCGCTGCACGTAGAAAACCACGCATCAATATGAATCGTTGGTGGGGCGGCCACTTGCACGACTATTTTGCCCTGTTTTTTACTCAGGCCCCAGGCAACCGGTACACCATTTGATGCTGCTGGACGAATCCATACTTCCGTGGTGTGCGACTCCGAACCGGATGGAAATGTGGTAATCTTATCGCCACAAAATATTCCTTGCTCACCAGCAAAATGACGCGCTTTTCCAATAAGGCCGACGGTATCAGTCGTGCCATTATCTATGCACTGCAATGAACCAACGCTATCATTCACATCGCCGTGCAAATGCCACACACCGACGTAACCATTATCTAAATTAAATACTGCCTGATTTTTTGATTCGCTGGCAGCATCTGATTTGCCCCAACAAATGTGGAGGGCTTGTCGTGTATCACCAGTAATTTTTGGAATACGCACCCAAATCGCCGCTGAGCCAGCCGCGCTGTCCCACGATTCAATAAAATAGGGCAGCGCTTCTCCGCTCTCGCTCACAAAGCGAATATCGTCGCCGTTTGTTTTTGCTTGGCTAAAATCAAACCAATCTTTATGAAGTCGCACTAACAGCGGAAATTTTTCACAGGCCGCTGTCGCTGGCATAGCCGCTCCAGTTGCCGTGGTATTCATAATCATGGCACCATGATGTTGCCAGGTTTTATAAGGCGATTGTGCTACTACTGACTCGCCAGCCATAACTGCATTACAGACCAGTGTGCAGCACATTATTACTAAAAAGCGCGAGATCGTCAGCATGTTACAATCCTTTCGATAACAGACAGAACGTCGTACGAAGACAAAAAGCATACGTGCGAGACAAAGTCCTGCCAAATTAGGACACTAATACTATCTAAAAACATGTCTCTTTTGGTCTGAAGAGTCTATTTAATTTCAAATATAATTAACAAGAGCATCAGAGCAACGGAGGACAGCTAGCTAGAAAATATTACACAATTATTTCTCTTTCTTTTCCGTTACTCCGTTGCTTTTTAAAAATATTTTTCTATTTGTATTAGAATTAATAATTTGATTTACCGGTGTAAATTATAATTCAGCACCAGCTGGTTTAGCAAGCGCTTCGCAGCGCCAATTATCAATATCAATGAGTCCATTAAAGACATGCATGACGAAATAATCAGGCAGCGTCGGGACCACGTAAACTTGATCAGGGCCTTCGCCATCGCCTTGCGAAATTTGCCAACCGGTTGGGACTGGCACGCAACGAATTTTATTTTTATACCAGGTATGATCAGCTCGATTTTGTGCGTAATCTTTTTCGGTAAAATTACTTTTCCTGAATTGCATGTCGAGCTGAGCGTCGTCCATGGGTGCGCCAAAGAACAATCTCGGATTTACGAAATCTGATGCTGTCTTCCAATCGTATTCACAAATAAATCCCCCAGGACCCGTAACGAGCGGACGGATTGCTTTACCAAATGGCTCGACTTCAACTAATTGTCCCAGGCGCAAGACTTGAACGGTTTTATTATCACGCGTTTCGGCAGCAGCCACCGCAGGAAGACCAACAAATGTCCATCCTGCGAGCGGATCGAATGCAGGATCAGGTTGCGGTTGCACTACGACCGGCGGTGTGACTGGTGTATTTTGTGCGACCGTATTTTGCGGAGCAGGATTTGGCTGTGGCTCTGCAACAATTTCTGGAGCAACTGGTTCCGGTTCTTCTTTATCAGCAAACCACAACCACAATGTGACACCAACAACAAGAGGAACTGCACCGGCAATTATAAAACCAACCAGGGAACGCATAGCACTCTGACTGATCACAGACGCAGCCAGTGCACTAACACTGGCAGTTGGCGCTAGATGATTGAGGGTAGTGGCGATAATCCGCTTGGATGCTTCCGCAGATATTTCGGCACTACTTAAGCCAGTGAGCAAGCTGGTAATGGTCGCAACGCTTAAGGTGCGACAATGTTTGCGTAGACGTGCCATGCCACGCGTTAATCGCGTGTGGACCGTTTCTATTGGACAGTCAAGTATACGTGCCGTATCGGCCACTGATTTTTGCCCAAGATAATGCGTGACGATCGCATCACGCTGAACGCTGGGCAACGTCGCCAATGCTTGATCGATTAATTGTTTAAAATCTTGCACATCTGGTGGCTCATCATCAGAAGATATCGCTGGCTCATGTTGGCTCTCGTAATTATGACGCACTTCGCGCTGCTGTCGCAATTTTAATGCGCAGGTTCTCGCCGTAATATAAAGCCACCCACCAATATTGGTATTAGGCGACAGCGACGACGCTTTGCGCGAAAATATAATAAAAACCGACTGCAGCGCATCTTCAGCAGCTGATGGATCGCGGACAATGCGCAAACACGTGGCATAAACCATCCGCGAATGACGATTGAACAGCACTTCAAAAGCCGATTCCTCGCCATTAATGAAATGGGAGACCAATTCGTGGTCAGTGAGCCCATCCAGCTCTGGTAGCGCCAAGCCGGTCGCAGTCGTCATAATGTGGTTTTATAGGTTGCGTTTCATAGGCGACCTACCGTAGCTCATGGCCGGAAAGTCCTCTTGGCTCACACACGGAACAAGGTTGGAAAAATAGTTGAACCTGTTGGCACGTGGGAGGGAGCATCGCCATAGAGTGATCTCTCAAACCGCATTTCTTGCAGGAGCATCCATGTCCTTTCGTCGTTTCATCACCCTCGTTGCTTTTTTGTTACTTATTTCCGGACAAGCCTTTGCGGCCGTCAGCACCAGCGACTTGGCGGGTACGTGGCGGGGAACCATGACCGCCAGTACTTCGAACCCAATTTACTTCACCTGTAATTCCTCTGGCACGATTACGGGTGGCCAAGAGACATTGTCAGACGGGTCAAAAGTAACGGTATCTGGAAGCCTTTCAGTCGGCGGTGGCGGCACGGTCACTGGTACGATGAGCTTCACTTTTGCGAGTGGCGGTTCCGTGTCGGCCACCACCCGTTCGGTCACCATGACGATCCTCACCAGTCCATCGCGCCTGCAAATTCAAGGACCATTTAACGCGTCCTACCAGCCGAGTGGAACCG
>JAHEDF010000097.1:0-1605 GCA_024641365.1 Planctomycetota bacterium
GCCTGTTGGGATTGGAGCCTCAATTACCAGTGGAGGCGTAACAACCGCGCGATAAGCAATGAGATTAATCACCACAATGCTGATAAGCACACCTATAGTTATTAAAACTCGCCGCATTTACTTGGACTCCGACTTGGATTCCGATTCGGATGAAAACCACCGCCTTCGTATGCGTTGTGTAAGCCCACACGCCAAGGTCACAACTAGCACCACGACAAATGGCCAGTGCCACCATGGGACATGCATTGCCGCAGTCAGAAAACCGGACGGACGTTCCTCAGACGGTAAATAGGAAACCACACAACACGCTGCCCCAGGAGCAGCATCGGCAATAACAGACGGTTTATAATTATAGCCAGCAAATAAGATATGATCGGTTATTAATCCCCCGATCAACGCCATAACAAATAAGCCACCTAAAAATAAACTCATCGTCAACCCACCAAATTGACGTTTCAACACTAATAATTCGCCAAGGTTGGTAGCTGGGCCAGCAATTAAATAGGCAATGGCTGCTCCTGGGGACATACCTGCCAATAATAAACTATGGACCACCGGCAATGACGGGACCGAACAGGTGTACACCGGAATACCAATAATTATTACATACAATAGAGTCATGAGTTGTTGTTCGCCGAGCCACGTTGCGATCCACGCCATTGGTAAAATTGCCAGCACAACCGCCGCCAATGTCAGCCCAATACATAAATCAACACTAATTTCTGCACCGAGATCCCAAAAAGCCCATTTAAGCGCTTGCCTTATTCGCTGAAAAAATGAACGCGCTACGCTTTGTTCCGCTGTTGGTGCTAGTGCGGAATACTGTTCATGAAATGCCGTTTCACTTTTTATCAGTAAGCGGTTGGCAATTATTCCGAGCAGCATGGCTCCAACCAATACGGTGCCTACATATATAGCGGTCAATGTCGGACCTAATAGTGACAGGCTTAAAATAAGAGCTACTGGCGAAACTGCTGGTGCACTGGTCATAAAGGTTAAAATGGTTCCACGCGCTGCTCCCGCCCGCACCAAACCAACACCCAGTGGAATAACAGTGCACGAACACAATGGTAACAACGCGCCAACGCCGCCTGCGGTTGCTATCCCACGCCACCCGCGTGCTGCAAACCAACGATGCATGGTGTCCATGCTGACAAATTCACGTACCACCGCAGCAACAATATATCCAATAACCACGTACGGTGCGGCCTGCGCAACCGACTGCACCAACGCAGCAACAAAAAGCGACCACTGCTCCACAGCATCTCCTTACACGTAGCATGCACCCCGCTTGCACAAACGGGCAACTCCCAGACTGAACCAACCACATGGCCGCAAGCGTGCATAAATGTCCGCTGAGTCCAGCTAACTAACGCCTGTCTCCGCACACCGTTGTAAAAATTACGTCTTAAATTTCATGAATGGTCTATGGATCGATTGAATCATGATTGTAAACTAAAGATAATGGTGATGGCTTAGCCACCAACAGCGAGACAGAAGTCCTCTTCAAAATACACTCGACTATTCAACACGATTTACAAAAAATTAAATTCTCTAATAATAACTCATGGCCTGTAATTTTAGGACATAACATGATCGACACAC
>JAHEDF010000097.1:1615-10601 GCA_024641365.1 Planctomycetota bacterium
GATGATGAGGTGTTATTTGTAGAACAACATCGCGTACCTGTGGGCGCGTCGGTTATTGAATTACCGGCGGGGTTGGTTGGCGATGAGGATGGCGATGAAGATGTGCTTATTGCTGCAAATCGTGAATTAGATGAGGAAACAGGATGGAGCGCTAAACAATTGGACGTACTTTATCGCGGACCATCCTCTGCTGGTTTAACCAATGAGGTTGTAACCATGATCCGTGCGCAACAATTATCTCGCACGAGCGCTGGTGGTGGTGTGGCCGGGGAAAATATTACCGTGCATGCCATACCGCGTCGTAATGTGACAGCATGGTTAGCCACACGTGTCGCCAATGGGCAATTAATAGACCACAAGGTCTATGCGGGATTATGGTGGTTAACCCACATTTAAATTTTATGTGAACTGCGCTTTTAAATAAAAAACGCAGAAGGAGTTCAGATCCAAGGCGCATGATGCGATGGCATAGCAGCGCTATGTCGAGTATTATGCAACGCAGGAGCTGGACCCTTACTGCGTTTTTTAAAAAGCGAAGCCAACGGCTAGATGTATAGCCCATGGATGTTTAGCGCCGAGGCGGTTGCCGGGGTTGTAGGCGCCGTCTAAACGAATGGGGCCAACGGGGGTACGATAGCGTAATCCGAGGCCGACTCCCTGTCCAAATGTGTCACTTAATGAAAATGGATTGGGGTCAACCATGCCGATGTCATAGAACGTCGCAATTTCTATGTTGCGTTGATTTTTGAATAGTCGCCAGCGCAGTTCGATGTTCGCAACCGCACTGGTGAGACCCCCTTGTGGATTTCCACTGACATCGCGGGGACCTAAATCGTCTTTCGTGAATGACCGCACAGAATCTTCACCGCCTAAAAATATGCGTTCACCAATAGGAAGACTTTCTGAATCAATTGGATCGCGCGTACGTGCGCCAATTTGACAAGTAGCAACTAGCCACGGTGCTGGATTAATAGCTCCACTCCATGAGGCATTTAATTCAAGATATTGAATTTCTGCACCCAGTGGTTTCGCGCTATAAATTATGCCAATTTTTGAAAAGGTACCGGAATCAGGATCAACAATTTTTGGTGTACGCGCATCACGACGAATATTAAATCCGATAGCACTTGTGACATAAATCCCCGGTTCTTCTTCGCCTGGAATCGCCGCTTCAATACGAAAGTCCTCTGAGCGTTTATATTCATAAGTCAAACGCGCTTCATAAGCTGCTGGATCAATGAGCGGACGCATGCGTTGACTCATGCCAAATGTCGCCGTTGATTCTTGGCGGTAAAAAGATGGTAATTCTCGTTCGTTAAAACCAACATTAATACCAACCAATCGACCTGGGCCTAATAAATACGGGTCTGACAATCCCGCATCGCCACCCCAACTTTTCATGCTCGCATTGACACCGGTATTAAATCGTAATCCGCGTCCAAATAAATGTTCATCTATAAATTCTACGCCACCGCGTAATTGTTCGTAGCTGCCATAGCCAGCCATCATATCAACATGATAGGTACGATTTTCTTTTACCTGAATCGTTACATCCGCATCTGCTTGATCAGCATCGTTAGGGTCGCTGACGTCAATCTCTGAGCGCACTTGCCGATACAAACCCGTTAATCGTAAAGATGATAAGGCGTTATCGAGTTGTTCTTGCGACAAGGGTTCGCCAACTACGACTTCTCGTAAATGAGAACGAAAGAAAGATGGACTGGTTTTTTTTCCACCTACCGTAGTAAGATTTTTAACAATATTTTGCGCTCCGGTCTCTACCGTTAAAGCAATGGTTACGATTGCTTTTTCGACATCTATTAATTGTTTCCCATCAACAATGGCTTGGCGATAGCCTTTATTCGCCAAATAATTGCGCAAACGTGCTGCACATTCAGATCCTAATCGTGGATGACAAACCGTTCCAACTGGATCTAATAGCGCGGTTAATTCACTACGCATTGTTTCACTGCCAGAAAATGCCATCGTTTCAGAAGCTAGCTTAAATTGTGCTCCAGTCACAATTGAATAATGCACTCGTGCTTGGTCTTTTTCTGCATTCCAAATTACCTTTGGCGGAGATACTTGCGCGCTTAAATATCCACGCACTTGTAGTGCGCGTGTTATACGTCCTGGAGCATCATTAACAGGCCCTGTTGTATACCATTGACCTAATCTGGTAATTTCTCGTAAATCTTTGTGCTTTATTATATCTTTTATTTTTGGCCCTTGGTCATCGGCTGACGTGCGATAATCAAATGTGACTGTCACTAATTGCACACGAGGACCTTCTGTAATAGTAAATACTGGTAGACCTTCTTTACTGAGTGCCTCGGGTGGTTTCGCCACGACTTCTGCCCACACATAACCAAGACTGTCAAGACGACTGCGAATCGCTTCCGCCGCATCAATAAGATCAGCTTGGCGCTGCTGCTCTTGCCAATTTGCCATAGGACGCCGTACTATAAACTCTAATTCAGCATTTGAATTTTCTTTATTTCCTTCAAAACGAGCAATATCATTACAACCAACCAGCATGAGCATAATTACAATAATGCCACACCAGCACCAATTTATTTTTAACAGACGGTGTATCATTCTTCACCGCCCCACGAAAATCGAAATATAAAGCCCGCATTATAGGCGTCCCAGCGATCACGTTCGCCATATAAAAATATGCCAGGAACTTGTTGTGGTTCGGATAATTCTAATTCCGCCTCAATGGTATCGCGTCCTGTATTGCTGACTTGCCGACCCATATCCAATGTGACGCGTTCTAAGAAACTGGGACCTGCATCAGGATCGGCTGGACCATCAACCATGCGCCAGGCTTCTAATCCTAACCAACCGCCAACACGACCGAGCGCAGCTCGTTGTCCAGACTCATCGGTTAATTCTGCGCTCGTTGAACCAGTGGTTAATAATAAAAGTGCATCACGTTGATCCAGCCCATCGGCACTCGCTAAAACTTGTGGGTCTGACAATAAACCAGTGACTTGGAGATTTACTTTATAGCGACGCACTTGTGAAAATGCGCTGACCTCTAAGCGCGGCTGGAAAGGATCTGCAGGAGGGAATAAAATATCGCCTTGAGAAATCTGCAGCGTACTAAAAGGAAGAAATATACGCCCGTCGCGCGCTGAAATACTGCCTTTTAACTCTGGTAATTTTCCAGAACCACCAAGATGGAGATCTAAATCACATTTTGCACGCACAAGATCGGTAGCAATGCGAACCCCTTCATCTGTCGGCTTAATACTACTCGTTACCCCGACATCGAAGAGTAAATTCGCCAATAACGGATCCTCTAATTCGAAAATAATTAAACGACCATCATCTGTAACATCACCACCGCCTGAAAACAAACTGATATCTGGATTAAATAGTGCACTGATGACATGGGCTTTACCCTTTAATAATAATTTCTGGAGAGGGCCTTCTAATTCTAAATTTAAATCGGTGCGGACCCGTGCATCATGTCGTTGTATAAGCAGTACATTTTTGCCATTAATACTACATTGCACCTGCGGCTGTACACCCAAAGTGATCGTTCCTAATGCTTGTAATGGCGAGCCGCCTAAGTCGACACCAAGTGACTCTAATTGTATTATTTTATCTGAGACTGAGAGGCGCGCTTGGCCCGCACTAAATGTGGGTACGTCATTGGCTATTTTTGCCTCAACCCCGTCGACACGTAAATTACCATTCCAAGTTGGCGTAATGAAATTACCACTTGCTTGCCAATCCCCTGCTATTTTTCCAGTTAAATGCAGAACCCCTGGAATAGCTCCTGCAATCTGCGCGACATCTAATTCTGTTATAGAACCATTTGCTTGCCAGGTCCGGTGACGCCACATGCCATCATAAAATGTATTAATTATGACATCACCAAGACTTTCAAAATGTGCCTTAATGATTGCACGATCGTCTTGTGAAATAGTGGCCTCTGCACGTAAACCAGTCGCGTCACCAAGCCATTGTGCGTTAGCGGCTAATACTGCAGGTGCGTTAATTTTTCGCCCAGGAACATCGCTATCGACATGATGTATGCGCACCTCTGATAAAGTAGCATTGCCAACCATCGCAAGCGGATTGTTTTCTCCACCCATTTGGACATTCATTTGTAACGAACCACTAGCAACGCGTTCTGGTATCCAGTTTTCTAATGCCGGAATTGAGATATCTAAACGTGCCGGTTTTTTGCCAAGTGGTTTTAGAGAGAAGCCTGCATCATTTATATAAAATGGTAAGGTGCCGCTCATTACGATTGAACCACGTTTATCAAGTAAAATCGTCCCCTGATCAAAAGTAATACCCGTTTCATCCTGATGCGTATCGAGCTGAATAGACAGTGCTTGCTCAGCAATGCGAACAGCTGGCGCTTGAATTTTTACAGTCCCAGTTGGGCTGGACCATGGGCCATTAATATCAACATCTAATTCGACATTACCATCTAATGATTCATACCCGAGTGCCGCTAATTTAATAGCTGTTCCCTGTAATCGAAGATGGCCACCGCCTCCGGCTAATTGCGCTTCCGCACTCACCATTCCTGCGCTCGACTGCAAGCGTAATGGCGCAATAAATACAATTTCATTTTCATAACGTAGTGATGTCGATGTCGCTAATTGCGCAACTACATTTGGAAAAGTTATCCGCCCCTGATCGAGCGTCGAAGCCCAACCTTGTTCAGTTTTTTGTATGTCACCTGCAGCTAATAACTCTGTACCGGCAATAGATAATAATGCTTCATCGATGCGGATCGCACCATTGTTCGTTTTACCTGTAAATTGTACTTTATCGAACCCAAATTGAGGAAGGTCTATGTGGTCCGCAGTAAGCGATAATGACAAGGGTGTCGATAGCCACGTTTTTAATTGGTCCGAAATTGGCACTGTTCCTTGTAAACGAACGGCTGCTTTACCAGTGAGCACTGGCGCGTCTGCTATCCAGGTTCGCACATGCGTTAAATCACCAGTAATAAATAAATCTGCGGCCTCAATGCGCCATGGTCGTGGTGCTAAATGTCCTCCTAATTGTATCGTCGCTCCACCCCCAATAATTTCGGCGCGATTAATTGTGACGGTTTCTCCTGTCACGGTTAATTGGGCATTACTACGCAGCGGTACTGGTAATGGTGGTAAAAATTCCGGCCACCATGCCTGCACGTTCGGTAGATTAACTTGTATTTTACCACTAATGGGTTTGCCCCCGCTTACATCCAGCGTTAAGCCATCAATTGCGACGTCTCCCTTTTCTGGTCCTGTAATTCGTAATTGTGGTAATAACGCTAGCGCGGGTGTAATTTGCACTTGCGAACTCATGTGAAATGGACCGCATCCAGCAATTATAATATCGTGCAATTGTAACGATCCGACAACGTTCCAACCCGCTGTTTCTTTTATTGCTATTACATCCGTTGACACAGATCCTGACATAGAACGCAATTCTTTTGGTAGTAATGCTAATAAGGTGTTTGGAATTGCTGCAAGATTTACCCGTTCAGCAACGAAGTGTAATTTTTTAGGCGTCGCTTCCAATAATGCAGACCCACCACCTACTTCAACACGCGCGGTGATTTGTTGTTGCTGATACCCTAAAATTAGGGCTAATTCTTTTACTGTAAGATCACCAAGTGCAAATGGCCGTATTAAGCGCATACGATCTGGTAAATCGCGCGCCAATTCTACGACGATAGGTAATGATAGAGTATCATTAATCTGAATAGATGGAATTTGTATGGCAAGCGTATTGTCGGTACTCTCTAAATTCAAATCCTCTATGCCAATTTTATTCTCTTGTGGTAATTGTATGTGAATATCGCCATTAATGGACACATGCGGAAAAGGTTGCGGCACATGCATTAACAAAGCTGGCCATTTTTCTGACTCTGATGTTGCTTCTGAATTACCAGATCGCCCTCTCAGATCGAGTTCTAATTCTAATCCATCAACTGCGAGCGACCGTAATGCCTGTAAGTTACCAAATAATAACTCATAATCATAAGTCGCTTTTATTTTTCTCGCCGCGAATAACGGAACTACGCCAAGTGATGACCCTTGCGCAGCCACGTTATTAAATTGTGCATCTTGTAACCAGCCACCTGAGGCAGACTGCACTGTTGCTGAACCTTCCAATGTCTGTCCTAATTTATGTGCTGCTAAATTGGCCACGATAGGACCAAATAAAATACCACGCGCCAACCACACCCCACCGCACAATAGTAATATGCACAACAGCCATCGCTTACGTAAGCGACGGCGTTTCTTGTCTGCTGATTTTACTGCTGTCACCATCTGTTCATGAACCAAAACAAAACAGTACCGCTTGCACATGACATGTGCGCATCGTTACGTACTGGTGTAGGGTAAATCGAGAGATCATGAAACTGGCCTGTGAGCTAGCAGGGTAGCTTAGCTCAAACTCACGGTCCAGGGATTGCCACGGATACTTTAGCAGACTGATAGACACGATCAGTAAAAGATCAGTGCTAACGAGAAAATCATCATGATTTTACCACCAACTTCACAGCATTGAGACTCCCCGTTGCACCTTAGCTTTCGGCTTTCAGAGCAGTCGAGCGAGACGGGTTGTTGTTGTGGTTGTTGCTGTGATAGCGCCAAAAATTTTAGGTGTCTCAATGCTATTCGGCTAAGGTTTTTGGTGAAAAGGAAAGGAAAATGCAGTAAACCGCCGAGGACGCAGAAAGCGCCGAGGATTTATCTTGAGTAGTAATTCACCGCGTTTATCTCACGGAAAGTTAGATATATTAGCGTAATAACAGCTCTTTATAAAACTTTTTCCTCGGCGCTCTCGGCGGTTCATATGCCTTCAAAATATCTCGTTTATCCTATAATATCACAATAATTAGCCGAATAGCATTGTAGGTGTCTGCTCAAACCAAACAAATCACATAAATTCTTAGCGCATCATAATAAGCATGCACACAAAATTGGTGCAAATGTATTAGCGCTAAAGTGCCGCAACTTTACCTGATTGCACTAAAAGTGGTTGCGCAAAACCGAAATATCAGGGATATTTACTTACAGCCCAATGATTGGGCATCACGTGAGGTCCCTCATGAATGCAAGTACCGTCATGCAACTGGAAGCACACGGAGTGCACACCATTGCTTTTCAACATGATCAACAAGGCAACGCCAATAATGATTTGGTGCGCTCCTATTTTGCGAATGATTTTTTACCAAGTACCGCTGGCTTCCAACGTTTAGTTATAGACTTAGCTGGGGTCGCTACGCTCGATTCATCATCACTCGGTCCACTCGTGCAAAAACTGCGCGAGATCCAAGACCTTAAAGGACACCTCGCTCTCGCGGGAGTCACCTCGCCGGCACTCAAAGAAATCTTCGCGCTGACTCGTTTCGATAAAGTCTTCCCCATTTACGCAACTCGCGATGAGGCCATTGCAGCTGTAAAGCAGCTGTAAAAGGGTAGCGAAGTCCGATCCGCGATCCGTGTGGGATTTGAAGGGTGCCGACCCGAAGACCGCGCTAAATGGGTCGTTAGCTGGGGGCGATCTTTAGATAGAGACCAAAACAACCCACCATAGCCAAGATTCTATGTAATAAGAACACTGGTTAGTGGCCCAAAAGAAGGGCAATTCCCCAAATGGGAGTTGCCAAATGCAGAACGACCATATGGTTCGCGCCCCGTATTCAGCAAGGGATAACCATGAGCGTTTGTATCCGTCTTTCTCGTTTTGGCCGCACCCACCGCCCACTCTACCGCGTGGTGGCCATTGATAAGCGTTGTCACCGTGAAGGTATGGCGAATGAAATCGTCGGCCTCTATGACCCGATCAAAAAAGATAAGAATCTTGAAATTGATGCAACAAAAGTGGAATCATGGGTTAACCGTGGCGCACAAATCAGTGCTGGCTTACGCAGCTTGATGAAAAAATACGGTTATGCCGTTCCATCTGCTGCGAAGACCACCGAAGCAAAACCAAAAGCAAAAACCAAAAAACCAGCTGCTAAAAAAGCAGAAGGTAAAGCCGCTTTTGTTCCTGCTACCCGCCGTGCAGTTCGTAAACATAAAGCGAAACTCAAAGCTGAACGTAAAGCACAAACCGCTGCTGCTGCCGCCGCTAAGGCTGCTGCCGCTGAAGCTGAAAAACCAGCCGAAGCACCTGCCGCAGAATAATTTTTATAACTGACGCAGTACATTTATTGTGTCGGTTACGAGTAAGGAAAGGTCGGGAATATTCCCGACCTTTTTTCGTACCACGATATGTGCGCCACGATCATAAGCCATGAATACGCAAACTATTAATTGTGAGCACTTAGAAGTTCCTTTGGCAGCGGTCGCCAAATTACCAAAACATTCCGTCGATCATCACTTACATGCCTTTATTGCCCAAGCGTGCAAAATTCCGGCCAGTGATGTTATTTCTTATCGAATTGATCGCCGCAGTTTAGACGCACGAAAAAAACCTGATTTACGGTTTATTTATAACCTTCGCGCAGAAGTTCGTGAAAACAGTCCCGTGCATGCTGGGCCTGGGATCACCGTTCAAACCACACCACCGTCCCAAGAGCACAGTTTATACCAGCTCAAGCTACGCGATGATCTTCCCTTACATCCCATTATAGTTGGTGCAGGCCCTGCAGGACAAATGGCTGCGTATTTACTGGCATTACACGGCTGTAAGCCGTTAATAATTGACCGTGGCTTTGATGCCGACATCAGAACACGTGATATTGCCGAATTTCATCGCACGCGCCAATTAAATGATAACAGTAATTATTTATTCGGTGAAGGCGGAGCAGGAACTTATAGTGACGGGAAATTATATACACGCGTAAAGGATCGCCGCATGCGGTTCTTGCTTGAAGCATTTGTCGCAGCGCGTGCACCACGGCATATTTTATATCGTCATCATCCACATATTGGCAGTGATATATTACCGCACATGTGCAAACATTTGCGCAAACAAATCGAAACCTGGGGCGGTCGCTTTAGATGGG
>JAHEDF010000550.1 GCA_024641365.1 Planctomycetota bacterium
GGCTACTAGCACTAACGAGGCGACCAGTGCCGCTCATCCCGCTGGAATAGCCATCGTCCATATTACTCTGGCCATGATCGAAAGAATCATTCCATAACGTAATGCGCGACAAACCAACGATGCTTCCACCCGATGGCGTATTATTGTCACGTTGAATCGGTTTAATTTTAAGAATGACGGGAGATCCAGACGACCGCGCTGTATGCCGGGCTTGTCGGATGCAGTCACTAATAACTTGTTCGCTAGCGAGTAATTTATTAACCGTGCGGCCTCGAAACAATGAACCAATTACCAAGGATGATAAAATCCCAATAATCATGACCACGGTTAACATTTCGACTAAGGTGAAACCACCTCGTAGTCGTATGTTGTCATGAAAACACAGCACGATTAATTCGACTTCCAATTTTTTATATCATCACTTTTTTTGCCTTTTACGCGTTCGCCAAATTGATCCTTACCATCAGGTCCGGGTGACCATAATTGATAGCTGTCTGGATTGGGGGGATCTTCACCATCAATTTCAATATCCGCCTCTTTGATTAATGGATAATATTTTGCCGGGCGATAGCGATAGACGTGTGATTTAACGCCACTACTGCGAAATGGATCGCGTAATGATTCGATGTTTCGAAAATTATCACGATCAATGGTTTGCAGATCAAATAAAAGACCTTCCGCCACTGTTTCCCAACTAGCGGTTAATTTATTCGCAGTTTTATATTCTTTGCCATCTTTGAATGCCGATTCAAATGCACCATTACCTTTTTCTGGATAAAATCCATTGGCATCTTTGTAGATATTAAGAGAAGCTTTAATGGTGCCGAGTTGCGCTTCTGCTTTTGCTACACGCGCCGTTACGCGTGCATAACCAATCATGGGAATGAGCAATGCGGCAAGCACCGCAATAACCGCAATAACGACTAATAATTCAACGAGTGTGAATCCGGGACGAGACATGGAGACCTTTCGCTTGTGTGGACAACGACCACGGGCTCATAATCAGACGCATCTAGGTCGTACGCTTGTTCCAAGCATATGTTGAAACGAGGGATACGACGAGTGTGTACGGATTTGTTCCGTGTGCAGCATGGCTAGCATTAGCTTGTCGCAATGGGTTAACGCTAATGGGGGGCATAGCTTGCATGTGAGCCATCAACGTAACATAAGCATCACATATTAGCACATCATGAAGACGCTTTTACGTTCAATTCAGCACTCAATTAGGAAACCAACAGTTTTTAGTTGTCGCCCTCTTCAAAGCACACCAAATGTCCACTTTGTGTTGGTATATAAATGCGACCTTCATGGGCTAAAAGCCCAGCAGATGGCTGGCTACCAATATCAGCATGCCAGCGTTCTTTGCCTGTTTCAGCATCGATACAGCGTAAACTACCTTGTTGATCAGCGATGTAGATGCCATGTACGCCAACTACTGGAGGAACGTTCAATGGTGCGCCGGAGCCTTTGACTGGGTAACGCCACAATAATTGCCCAGGTCGTTGTAAATCTGCAGCGATAACGCGCCCTTCGCTTACAGCTACATACGCTTTGGTATGCCCTTTTCGGTAGGCTGGATTGCTAACGCCGTTGCCATCTAAGGCCCATGCTCCAATGGACCGTTTGCTTTCAGCTACATCAGTATTCGAATCGATAGCGATCAATAGACCAGAACTATCAATACCAAGAACTGCGGGTTTGCCTGCTACATCGGCATGAATTAACGATCCTGTAATTTCGCCGCGCGTGCGTAATGTGTAGAGCAACACAGGCGGAGATGTTTCAGTAACGGCGGTCGTATCAAAAACTTGTAAATTGGTGCCAGTTGGAATATAGAGCACCGTATGCCCTGGTTCACTTTGTTCCGTATACATCTGGCCTGTAATATCAGCGCCAGCTTGGAAGCGTGGATAATTAATTAACCGACCATCAGGATCTTTGGCGAATGTAACAACGGAACCGCCTGTATGCGCTAAGAAAAATAAAGTTTGTCCAGGAATTAATTGGTGTTCTTGAGCGACCAATTGTCCTGTTAGGCGGTACTGACTTTCGCCAGTACCTGCGGGGAATGTCCATTGCGTGGTTCGTGTAACGCTATCAATTGCCGATAACCGATTTTCAATAATCGTAAAAATAGAATTTTTAAATAATAAGGGTGATTGCCGGAACTCATCAACAGTTTGTGGAAAATTAATTGGGCGGCTGGTACCCAATCCGCTATCAATGACCTCAATAGTAGCGCGGTTGGTAGTAAGTAAAATAGACTTACCCAAAGCAACAGGGGTGGCGTTTCCGATGCCGCCATTCAAATCACTTTGCCACAGTGGCCCACGCGCTAGCGCTAATTGGACCGACGCTTTGCGCGCTTGGTAAGAAACCAAAAATGATTGCGAAGTAAATCCTGGGCGACGTGCTTCAACGGTAACGCGTTCTTGTGGCAAATAGGTGAGGCGATGCACCCATGGGCCATTTGAATTAGGCGGTGCTTGAACAGGTTGTTCATTACCACCACGTTTTACGATGAGTGTCGCTAAGTGGCTATCGACATTAATGACACATGGGATTTTAAAGGTATTTGCAAAATCAGCGACACCTTTGCTAGTTGCAGTTTTAACTTGATCGGCAAGTGCATCTAAACCAATAAAAGCAGCCTTTTCATCATTACGTTCAAAGGCATTTAAAATCGACTGACCAGTTTCTTTGGCAAATTCAACTTCAAGAACAGCAAGATGATCACGTGCTTTTCCAGCATATAATTCACCTGTACCAGTGCTTGCTCTCTTAAATGCCACCAAGGCATCTTGTTTACGCCCGGCTTGTTCAAATTTTTCTGCGCGTTCGTATAAATCTGT
>JAHEDF010000551.1 GCA_024641365.1 Planctomycetota bacterium
CTGAGATGACTAACATCTCAGGCTGCTATTTGTGGCCATGCCAACTATTTTAATTTAATAACGCTTTTGCCTTTGGTCCATAATAACTTTCCTCATATTTCTTCAAAAATGATTCAACCATTTTGATAAATTTGGGATCTTTATGTGCTTGGCTGGGTATGACATTTAATTTCTCAAATTCTTTACCCGCATTATAGCCTGGATCTTTTTTCAGTTCACTGGCTTTAGTGCTGAAATCCTTGTAATCGTTGTGACCACTATAACTGGATGCAACGGCACTGGCTAATTCATAAGCCGCATATACATCACCTTCCGTTGCCATTTTACCAATTTCTTCCATGACTTTTGTTTTCCATGTTTCGATGACTTGCATCGTTGCTTTTGCAGATGATGCCGTTTGTTCATCTTTATCATCAATTAATCGCTCTAGCGATTTTACACCTTTACCGACTTGACCACTGTCCGTAATTGATTTTTCAATTGCGGCAACTTTATCATTTGACGCAGGTTTTTCAAAAGATGGCACCGGCGAACTATTGAGATTAACGCTTTTTAATGCCTCGATAATTGCTGATTCTGGCATTGAACCGGGATGACCTTCCCATACCACTTTACCCGCTGGATCAATAATAAAGGCATGAGGAATACCGCGAACGCCATAGGCATCACCAATATTATCGCCAACACTTATAATGTAGGGAATTTTTTTCTTTTGAATAAAATTAGGGAGATCCTGACTTGATGCATCGGTGTGACCAATGACGACTAAACCTTTTTTGTGATATTTTTCGTGTAACTCGACTAAGTGTGGAATTGATGCGACACACGGACCGCACCACGTGGCCCAAAAATCTACCAGCACCACTCGTCCACGTAGCGAGGCTAACGAAATATTTCCGAGTGAACTCGGGGCATTATGAAATGTTTTGCCGCCAAATTCAGGTGCTGCACTGCCGACCTTCGGGACAGCTGCCTGCATTGAACCAACTGCAAAAACTGATGCCAATAAGATAAAAATAATCTGACGCATGGATAACTCCTTAACAGCTGGCGGGGACTCTAATAACGAACGAACAAAGTCCATTATTACCGGAATAGGTACGTATTTTATAGCATAACCTTTCTGGCATATTTTCATCCCTCTGTGGCGGAATTTAAAACAACCCTCGCTTATCGCCGACAAGAAAGGCAGCATTGTTTCCTATTTAGGACTTTCCGGGCCTCCGGAATGTGGTGCAGATGGCATATGCGATACGTGCTCAATAATAAAATTCACAACTGGCATAGGATCATCCAAACCATGTGGGTGATGACCAATACCGGGTTTATTAATCACTGTCATAATTCCACCTAATGCCTGATATCGTTGTTGCATTATGGCGGTATTTTCTGGCGCCGGCACAACATTATCCGCATCGCCCACCACATGTATTAATGGTATTTTTGCTTTGGCTAAAGTCGGTAATATATCAATAGGATTACCATTATAGGCCAATGCCGCTGCTTCATCTGGAAATTGATAATGTTTCAATAATGACGCCCAATCTTTGGGACTCCCCTTACCTTTTCCTTTTCCACCCGGCCAACTTTTAAAATCACAAACCGGAGCATCACCATAAATGACAGCCACTTTCTCTGGGTTTTCGCTAGCAAAACGATACGCATATAATCCGCCACGGCTCAGGCCAATTAACACTGCTTTTTCAGCGAGTCCTAATTCGCTAACGGTTTTATAAAATGCCTGAAAATGTTGTTGCGCTGCCGGACACCCAAACGTATTTCCCACCACAATGTGGCCATGATAAAATCCTGCTTCTAATAATTGCAGCGCTGCACAACGTTTAGTAAATGCATCCGGAAATTCCATACACCACGACCACGGGCGTCCGGTTAATATTTTTTTGGGCTCAACGATCCATGCCTTACATCCATCGACTTCAAACGTGTAGCGCTTAAAACCATTCCATGTGTCAATCTTGGCATTCACAATTGCGAGCGGTGTCATGTGCTGTTGCTCACGTTCCTCCGCTATCGCTGGACGCATCAGCAATAGGCCAATGATTAAAAGCAATAAATATGCACTGAGAGGCGAACGATATATGGGCTGACGCATGTGTTTTCTACATTTTACGAGATCGGGATGTTGAGGCACAGAACCCGTTTTCCTCATTACCGAGTCATTCGCACGCGCATGCAAAATCCAAAATATGACAGGATCACCCAGGAACCAAAGGGGTACACAAACGCTCTCAGTAGTCTGGCGCTGTTTGAACACACTATGTATCGTCTTGTCTTACCCGCTTGGTAACAGCGATAACGGACAACACCACAACTCAGCAAGTTGCTACCTAGTGTAATTTATAAAGCACGCTAGTTTGCCGAGCGTCCCAGCTTGTGTGCTGGCGACCCAGAGCGCGGGAATGCGCACAATCCGACGTCATTGCTACGTCATCAGAGGACGCAACGGCGTCTGTATCGAGGTTATTCAGTTGGAACTTTACGTAGGCAATCTGCCATGGTCGATCGATGATAACGGTCTGTCCGAACTTTTTTCACCACACGGCACCGTCGAGCGCGCCAAGGTCGTTACAGACCGTGACACCGGTCGCAGTCGCGGATTCGGTTTTGTCACGATGCCCGATGATGCAGCTGCCCAGGCAGCCATCACGGCCATCAACGGTACGGACCTAGACGGTCGCTCAGTTACCGTGCGCCCAGCGGAAGACCGCGCTAAAGCTCCACGTAGCGGCGGCGGCGGATACGGCGGCGGCGGTGGACGCGGCGGTGGCGGCGGCGGATACGGCGGCGGCGGTGGACGCGGCGGTGGCGGCGGCGGATACGGCGGCGG
>JAHEDF010000098.1 GCA_024641365.1 Planctomycetota bacterium
TTCCCCGGGTTGGATATCTGTTGTCGTTGGTACTGATTACATCGTCATTGCTCTTGCTGAGTGCCGCAGTGATTACCGTTTTATATAGCCAACAGCCGCCGATGTGGTGGCGTGGACTATTCGCGGCATAAGTCAGCGTTAGTGTGCGCTCCCATGACAGCAGTCATTTCCGTTGCTGGATTAATAAAACGCTACGGTTCTGTTGAAGCCGTCCGCACTATGTCGTTGTCAGTGCAGCCCGGAGAAATTGTTGGGCTACTAGGACCAAATGGTGCCGGAAAAACCACAGCGTTAGAATGTATTATTGGACTGCGTCGAGCTGATGCAGGAACGTTGCAGGTTTGTGGTGTTGATGTCACAAAAAATGCAGGCGCTATGCGTGAACATATTGGCGTGCAATTACAAGCGACGGCCTTGCCGGAACAAATTGTAGTTCGCGAAGCGCTGCGTTTGTTTGCTAGTTTTTATAAAAAAACCACGCCTATCTCAGATCTGGTTGAACAATTTAGTCTGCAGGAAAAATTAAACGCGCAATTTTATAGTTTGTCTGGCGGGCAAAAACAGCGCTTAGCAATAGCCTTAGCAGTTATTAATGAACCGCAGGTTTTATTTTTAGACGAACCGACTGCCGCTATGGACCCACAGGCACGGCGCGAATTACATCGCGTTATTGTCGATATGAAAAAAAATGGCCGCAGTGTCTTAATTACGACGCATCATATTGATGAAGCAGAACAATTATGCGATCGCGTTTTGATCGTTGATCACGGAACCATAATCGCAGAGGGTGCGCCGAGTGAATTGGTCGCCACCGCAAAAGCGCATGCGCGAATTATCTGTAAAACCGATAAAATATTACAAACGGAAAATTTGAAAAATTTACCGCATGTTAGTGGTGTGGAAATAGAAGGTCATGAAGCAACGATTAGTACGACATTGATTAATCAAACTGTTATCGCTTTGGTGCATCATTTTGACGCCATTGGCGCAGATTTAAAAGATCTACAAATTCGTAAACCATCATTGGAGGATGTGTTTATAGAATTAACTGGCCGACGGTTGAGGGACTAATGCGCGGACTATGGCAACATGTGTGGATAACGTTGGTATTAAATACCCGTAATCGCCAAGCATTAATTTTTGGCTATGTCGTGCCTGTGTTTTTCTTAATCGCATTCATGAGCATTTTTGGCAATTCACAACAACAGCTGGCTAAAACCATGGCACCGCTGTTAGTCATCAGTATTTTAGGTGGCGCTTGTTTTGGCATGCCAATAAATCTTGTTAATGAACGTGATCGTGGCGTGTGGCGACGTTATCGTTTAACACCGCTTGGCGCCGGTACTTTTATTACCAGCACAATTATTTCGCGATTTATTTTAATCGCTAGTTCAGTGGCATTGCAAATTATGTTAGCGATGTGGATTTATGGTGTTGGCTGGCCCAAACAGTCGTTATTTATTTTTGTAGCATTTTTATTAATTACTTTTGCTTTTATTGGCATCGGGTTAATAATTGCTGGTTTAGCAAATAGCATTGGAGCGGTGCAAGCACTGGGCCAAAGTTTATTTTTACCGATGATCATGATTGGTGGCGTTGGTGTGCCAATTCGCATGTTGCCACATTGGGCACAAGATGTGTCGTTGTTTCTGCCTGGGCGTTATGCGGTCGAACTGATTGAGCGTTGTTACACCCACGACTTTGATTGGGAGCGCGCTCAATGGCGGGCCTTGACCTTACTTGTTATTGGTTGTGCAGCCACGGTTGCCGGTTGGAAGCTTTTTCGTTGGGAAGCAGAGGAGCGTTTACGGCCTTCGGCGTGGGGGTGGGTTGCTTTGGCCCTAGCGACGTGGATTGCAGCGGGCATTTTGTATAAGGTCTTCCCGGCATGGTTGGCGACGCCAGCGGCAGCTTCACCGTAAAGATCAAGAAGGACACCAAATCGTATGCGCCTTTGTCTCCCTATCATAACCATATGTCTCACAATTGTTGGAGTCGCGAATTCGGTGCGTGCGGCAGAAACGCAACCTGCGACAACCATGCCACCAGCGGAAACGTCAACCGAAACAACACCTGCTCAACCTGCTGATAAACCGACCGGTCAAACGGATCAGCCAGCGTCGGAAACCAATACCACGACCACAACTGAAACGGAAACACCAACAAAAGAAGGCACACCAAAACCGCCAACCGATGAAGACATTGGAAAAATTATCTGGCAAGAATTTGGCATTGATAATTCATGGGAAAATCCCTTTGCCCTGGATTTATCGAATCTTGATGATTTCCCTGAACGACGAAAAGACTGGGATGATTTTTTAGAGAATTTAGCTTCGTGGCAACCAGGACAAGTTCCTAAAGTGGAAGAAAAAGTACGTAATTTATTATGTGTTGCGGTATTGGAAGATATTGGACAAGGACAATTTGAAGCAGAATTGCCATTACATATTTATCGTTTCCTGCGCAAAGAAGTTCCAGAAAAGCGTTTAAAGGAAATTTTGGCAATGACAGCATTTTATCCAGAGCATGGACCTGTCATTGAAACCGCCCCAGAATTGAATTTAGATATTGGAGTCGGTGAAAAAGAAGTGCGTTGGCGGTTGCAAATATTGGCGGTAAAAATGTTAGGACGTATGCTGGGTAAACTGCCGTATAATTGGGATGAAGATAACCAACAAAAAAGCGGCGAGCAAAAAGACGGCGAACAAAAAGAGAACCCAGAAAAGAAATAATTGTATTTAGCGAGATTGTCCAGGAACCCATAAGACTTCATTGTCGCCATTTGCTTGCCGGGCCCAGACAAATAATAAATCGGATAAACGATTTAGATAATGAATTAATTCCGGATTAAAGGTACGCTCAGGTAGAGCGGCAATAGCTGCGCTCACATCACGTTCAGCACGTCTTGCGACGGTGCGTGCAAGATGAAACCAGGTCGCGGCACGAGTTCCAGCTGGTAGTACAAAACTTTTTAATGGTGGAACGGAAGCATTGGCTGTTGTTAGACACGTATCTAAGTAGGCAACATGGGCAGGAGCAATTCGAGGCACCTTATCTTCATGAGCCATCCCAGGTGGGCATGCTAAATCACTGCCGACATCAAATAAATCATTTTGAATTCGTCCAAGTGCAGCGCGTAGATCGTCAGGAATGGTTTCTAATAATATGACACCCAGTAAACTATTTGTTTCATCAACACTCCCAATGGCAGTAATGAGAGGATGATGTTTTGGCAGGCGAGAACCATCACCAAGACCGGTGGTGCCGTTATCACCGGTGCGCGTCGTTATGCGATCAATTTTGACCATAATTGCACCGTGTGGGTAGCGTGATGAAGTGCAAGTAGTGATTCCTTGGCGTCCGGAAGACCGGAGGTCCGGAAGTCCCGGGAGATTGGGAAATTGTTGTGACAGTGGAAGCAAGATTTATGCGCTACAAAAAGGTGGCGCTTCGCGCGATGTAATTTTACCAGCTCACGTTTATTGACAGATATTTGTGAGCGAAGCGAACTCCTTTCTGCAGTTAATATAAAGATAATCCTCGTCACAAAATACCAGGGTAGAACAAGACTTCCGGACTTCCGGACTCATGGACTTCCGTATTGCACTCTTGGCCTGCAGCATTCTCCGCCCATAGTCCCGCCATGCCAACACTGTATTATGCCGGACCATTATTTACCGATGCTGAACGTTTATGGAATGCAGCAAATGTGAACGCTTTGCGGGAACAATTAACCGGGTGGACGATTTTAGTACCACAAGAATTCTGTGCGAATTTTGATGGTGGAGTAACTGGCAAGCCAGATTTTGCTCAAGTGTATGAAGCGTGCTTATCTCATTTAAAAAATGCCACCATGGTGCTCGCTATTTTAGATGGGGCCGATGCAGATAGCGGCACGAGTTTTGAAATGGGTTATGCGCTTGCTCGTAATATCCCAATAATAGGCCTGCGTAGCGATTGGCGGCCAGCAGAAGACGGTGGCGGTAATTGTATGCTGACACGCAGCTGTAAAAAAATTGTACCAGACATTCAGCGTGCGATTAATGTTTTGCAGGAACTGCAACAAGCCGGAGCAACACGGTAATGGAATTAATTCCAGCAGCAGATGAACGATTATCATATTTTTGCCCAGAACCAGTGGATCGTTCTTTGTCAGCAATTCGCTTAGAACGATTTCCGCGATCAGCATACGATGTCGTGCAGGGACAAATTGGACCGTTGGCAAATTTACGTTCTTCGTCTGGTTGTGCGCTGGTATTTCGTACCGATTCACCACGTGTGACTATATTACTCGAGCGTCTCCGCCATCATCAACCGATACCGTGTGGCATCGCTTTGGAAATTGAACGCGACGATGGTGTACATGTGGTTAATAGCGCCGATTTGCGTGAAAATGATGGCGATGTGGCTGTCGGTTTGCCGACCGGTTTAGAACGTGGTGGAGCATTACGAACCGTGTGGGTGTGGATGCCACTTATTAGTACCTGTGCGGTGGCAGGAATAAAAATTACGCAGGATGCAAAATTAGAAAAAGCTACTGTTCCTGAACCAAAGTGGTTAGCAATCGGCGATAGTTTAACCCAAGGCTTTAGTGTCCAATCACCATTACAAAATTGGGTACATCGTTTAAGTCGTCAGTGGAATTATCGAGTTTATAATTTAGGTGTCGGTGGTATTAAAATTGAGCCGGCTGTATTTGCACCGGCATTACAAACACGCCGCTATGAACTGGTTACCATTGCACTGGGCAGCAATCATTCGTGGCGAGAATCAGATGTGGCACCAGCAGCCGACGCAGCGGCACAACTCGCTGAAGCAGCGTTACAAGGTGGGCACGGAAAAGTCGTATGGTTATTACCCCCGTGGAAACCATGCGAAGATGGTAAAGGGCCAAGCGATTTTGCAGGGGTGCCTTTAGATCGTGCTGCTGGTGAACGAGCTGGGCGTGTGCGTGAATCCTTGCGTGCACGTTTACAACAATACGCGCCGCAATTAACCATCATCCATGATTTAATGCCGCATGATTTTCGTTTATTAGCTGATGGCCTCCATCCGCAGGCATTGGGATTTGCAAAATTCGCTGAACGAGTTGTTGCTGCACTTAATAAATAGTCAGCGTGTTGATATGCTGCAGGAAATTAGTTTTTAGAAGCTGCTTTCCACCACATAACGAGACCCCAATTGAGGCAGGAACGCCAAAATGACCGCTCAGCAAAGTCTTGGACAGGATGGTCAGCCACAATCATAGTAGGGGCTGCGCTGGGAGCTCAGGTCAATGCTATTAAGCTCAGCAAAATGATAGGTCTACATTTTACATGGAGAACCGGAGGACCGTAGTGGGATCTGCTGGTAAGCTTTTATTAAGCTGGGATAAAAAGGACGATTCGCAAAGTTAATGCTCAGCTATTAGCAGTCTTTCTCTGGTTCTCCGGTCCTCCATGTGAGTAAAGTCCTCAGCTTAATAGCATTGATCTCGGGTTGCAGATTTCATTGAATAAACCGATTTCAGCACCAAGGGCATAACGATCACCATCTGTGGCTACCCCAACCATACACTGGAACTGGAGACCAAAGTGCGGAGGCTAGACATTCCATGACCGCAAACGCATTCCCCATTCGCATTGACAGCTTGTTTTATCGCGAGGCTGGTTTGGCCTACCATACCGGTTCGCATGAGCATCGCGTTCACCAATGGATTTATTGCATGCACGGCGGCATGACGGTGTCGATAAATGGTAATTTTTTTGAATTACATCCAGAAGAATCAATTATCATTCCACCAAAGGCAAATCGTGAAACCTGGTGCCGTCAAAAAGCCCCAGGATATTTAGTCTGCATTTTTGATGCTGCGCGTTTAGATATTTCGATACTGGAAGGGCGCGTATTAAAATTGCCCAGCGAATTACGCGAAGACATTCAAGCCTTAGTTGGTGAGCTGCGTCAACCGCGTGGTAATGACTCTGCATTTTTGACCAGCGCATTAGTGGTGCGATTATTAATAGGACATGCACGCATTCAAAGTTCAGGTGTGCCACAGCCAACATCATCGTTGTCATCATTAAATGCGATTCGTCATCAAGAAGTGGTCGAACAAGCCGAAGCATTTATGATGAAAAATTTACATCGGCAATTATTGCGCCAAGAAATTGCAGCTGCCGTTAGTGTGAGTGAACCGCACTTGGCACGCTTATTTAGAGCGGCAACCAACAAAACCGTTTTACAACGGTTAACGGATATGCGCATTGCGCAGGCTAAATCATTATTGTTAGAAAGTACCTTATCGGTGACGCAAATTGCTGGTGAAGTGGGACTCAGTTCGTTTAGTCATTTCACGCGTATTTTTAAACGGGCGGTTGGAGTCGCCCCGTCAGACTACCGCCGCTCGGGCGGCCAGTCCTGGGCATAAAACGCCGATCGCACCCGATCTGCTGCGTTGCCTTCTCCTCACTTGGCTTTACCAAGCTTCGTCGTCGGGCGCCTTGCATCTCGGGCACGCTCGACGTTTTCTGCGGGTTAATTTCACTTTCTGTTGGTCTTTTAAACTAGAAATAATGCAGCGTTCTCTATCTCATTCGCACCCGATCTGCGGCGTTGGCTTCTCACTTGGCTTTACCAAGCTTCGTCGGCGGACGCCTTGCATCTCGGGTACGCTCGCCGTTTTCTGCGGGTTAATTTCGTTTTCTGTTGGTCTTTTAATACCAATTCTGGATCACTATAATCCTAAATAATAAGACACTTACATGGAGGACCGGAGAAACGGAGAAATACCAAGGTGGAAATCCTGTGGTTATTGAAAAAAGCACAGCTTTCCTCTTCGGCTCTCTGGTTCTCCATGTTAATCTGTTGCCATTACGGATGATTTGAGGCGGAATTTGTATAAACTAGAAATAATGCTGTGTTCTCTATCTCATTCGCACCCGATCTGCGGCGGTTACGTGGGCCGGTCGCCATAATTTATGGCGACCTCAGCCTAAGGCTGTCCCACTTCACCCTCCTTACTTGGCTTTACCAAGCTTCGTCGTCGGGCGCCTTGCATCTCGGGCACGCTCGACGTTTTCTGCAATATATTTTATTGTGTTAGAATTTAGATCCTTTTTAGATCAATTTGCAGCAAAGCTTGGTGGTTAAATGGATTTTCGCCTACTAGCATTGGTTGGTTGCTGGCTTCCCTGAGCGGTGAGGGGACATACGTTGTTGTCTGTAAAAGCCCGGAAAACGATCGGAAACAGAACTGATCGGATCGTCCGCGGCTAGATTTGCATAGGGTTGCTGCATAGTATGCGTTGCCCGCTTTTGTTCAAAGGACCGCTATGACTACTGCTTCTTCTCAGACCCTGCGCATCGGTGTTGTTGGCATCGGTAATATGGGCTCTGGCCACGTGACCACGATTAATGACGGAAAAGTAACGCGCTGTGAAGTCACCGCTGTTGCTGATGGTGATCCTGAACGCACTGGTCGTTTTCCGAAAGCGAAGGCATTTAAAACCGGCAAAGAATTAGTTGAGTCAGGAACGGTTGATGCAGTAATAATTGCAACGCCGCATTTTGATCACACCACCTTAGGCAGCGCCGCGCTTGCTGCTGGATTACATGTGCTGGTGGAAAAACCGTTATCAGTGCACAAAGCCGACTGTGAACGATTAATTGCGGCTTATCATGCTCGCCCCAAAAAAGAGCAAGTATTTGGTGCGATGTTTAATCAACGTACCGATCCACATTTTTCCAAAGTGCGCGACTTAATTGTAAATGGCGAATTGGGTGAAGTCCGTCGCGTTAATTGGATTGTCACAGATTGGTTCCGCACCCAAGCCTATTACGCCAGTAGTGCATGGCGCGCGACCTGGAAAGGTGAGGGCGGTGGTGTTCTGGTAAATCAATGTCCACATAATTTAGATTTATTGCAATGGATGTTTGGCATGCCGACATCAATTCGTGCATTTTGCCAATTTGGTCGTTGGCACGATATTGAAACGGAAGATGCCGTAACTGCGTATATGGAATTTCCGAATGGCGCGACCGGCGTATTTATCACTACTACTGGCGAAACCCCGGGAACCAATCGTTTAGAAATTGCTGCCGAACGTGGACGTATTGTGATTGAAAATGGAAAAGTGGAATGGATTCGCAATGTACAGCCAATGACGGAATTTAGCAAAACCACCGATGCAAGTTTTGGGCGTCCGGATATTTGGAATATACAAATTCCAATTGAAGACAGCGGCACCCAACATGTTGGAATTCTACAAAACTTTGTTGATGCGATTCTTGATGGCGTGCCATTAATTGCGCCTGCGGTTGAAGGCATGAACTCAGTTGAAATTGCTAACGCCTGTATTTATTCAGCGCTTAATAATGAGACAGTGACCATGCCTTTAGATGGTGCTAAATATGAGGCGGCTTTGCAAAAGCTCATAGCTGAGTCGACTTTCGAAAAGAAAGTCGTGAAACGCCTCGCCAGTGCTGATGATTTCGCCAACTCACATCGGAAATAGTCGACTTTGCTATGCTCCGCAAAACAGTGGCTTGTATGAACTCATCAAGTGCTTGTTCAAAAGTCAGGAAGTCTGGGCTTCCTGACTGTGCAACGAACATATACTGTTGTGAGTAAGGACTTCGCATGCGCCTGAACCAAGTAGCATTACAGCTTTATACGTTGCGTGATTATACTAAGACCGCATCGGACTTTGCCGTAACCGCACGCAAGGTGCGGGCTATTGGTTACGAGACAGTGCAAATAAGTGGTGTTGGTCCAATTCCAGATCAAGAATTAGTGAAAATTTGCCACAATGAAGGACTGCGTATTTGTGCGACGCACGAAAGTGGTAAAGTCATTGTTGATGAAACACAAAAAATTATTGATCGTCTAGGATTATTAGGTGCTGTGTATACGGCGTATCCACATCCGCATGTGCCACTGACAACTATTGAAGAAGTTTTATCATTGGCCAGTGCCTTGGATAAAGCTGGTAAAGCACTCAGAAAAGCTGGGCATGTTTTAACCTATCATAATCATGCCATGGAATTGCGGAAATTTGATACGAAAACGATGCTCGATTTATTTTTTGAGCATACCAACAAACAAAACCTGCATGCCACCATTGATACCTATTGGATTCAAGACGGTGGCGGTGATCCAGCTGAGTGGTGCCGTAAATTAAAGCGTCGCTTACCCATGATCCATATGAAGGATTACGGTGTCAGCAAAGATAACCGTACCGGAACTATGATGGAAATTGGCAATGGTAATTTGAATTGGCCAGCAATTATTCAGGCGGCAGAAAAAAGTGGCTGTGAATGGTTTATTGTTGAACAGGATATTTGCCCAGGCGATCCGTTTGAGTCGATAAAAATAAGTTACGATTACATCCGAGCGAATTTAATCTAAGCGTATTCTCAATATGCTGTTTACTCATTTAGCAGACGCAAAGTCATGTGGGTAGATGTGGTGTACTTTGGTAGTCATCTACTAGGTCCACTCGAGTCGTGAGAATTATTTCCTTCTAGCCACTCGTCATTCAGCACTTATGACGTCGGCTATGTTTGAAAGCGTCATGTCATGGTTACATCAATTGCACGACCCGGATGGGTTGAAGCTGCTGATTGCGACGTATGGCTTGTGGCTCTTAGTCGGGATTGTTTTCTCTGAAACGGGGCTGTTGATCGGTTTCTTTTTGCCGGGTGATAGTTTACTGTTTATCGCCGGGGCATTATGCGCGGTCAATTTTGTTGATGCAGAGGCTGCGCCGCCGTTAACATTTTTACCCACGGTGATTGCCTTGTCGTTAGCAGCGATAGCGGGGAATTCACTCAATTATTGGTTGGGCAGATGGGTTGGCGAATGGGTATGGAATCGACCAGATGGTCGTTTGATTAAGCGACGTTATTTAACCGAAGCGCACGCCTTTTATGAAAAATATGGCGCGCTGTCTTTGGTTATTACGCGATTTATTCCCATTGCCCGCACTTTTGTGCCATTTATTGCGGGTATGTCGCGCATGAATTTTTTACATTACACACTATGGAATATAATTGGTGGAATTATTTGGGTTGTCAGCGTTACGGCGGTTGGCATGTGGTTAGGAAGAATTCCATTTATTCAAAGGAATTTAGAAACCATTGTTTTTGGTGTTATTATCATCTCAATATTACCAATGGTGGTTGCCGGAATAATTCGCTGGCATCGTGCGCGCAAAGCGAAAACAGCGGCCTTGCAACGGGCACGTGAAGCTGAAGCTAATTTGTCTGAAACAAGCTCACAAACAGAAAAGTAATCATAAATAGTTTTCGATAATTACGGTTCGTGTAATTCGGTTAACAGGGCAATACTGCTCGCGAAACCATTGCGTATTGCTTTAATGCGGACGCGAGCGGGTGCCGTCACAACAAGTGGTGCAGTGAGCACCGGTGATTCATCGTCGGGTAATGTGCCATCAAGTGTGTAATATAACGTGGCTTGTGGGTCTTCGTGCGTGGCGCTAATGGTGAGTGGACCTTTTATGCGGTCACCAGTGGTACTTATGGAAGGGGGTGCCAGCGCCTGCGGTGCGTCCATG
>JAHEDF010000552.1 GCA_024641365.1 Planctomycetota bacterium
GGACAATACACTATTGAATTAAAGTCTGAACCTGGGAAAGATGTCACCTTTTCTGTTGGATACCAGTGACGAATCACAGCTTTGACTATTATGACGAGATAGCTTACTTCGCCTGCTGTGCTTGAAGAAAATAATCATATGAGCAGTGACCCAACGCAATCGACAACGCCGTCGAACCATGACGCACCAACGCCACGTGATGCTTTTATTAGCACCTTTGGACGTGGTGCTGGTATCGCGTGTATTGTCCTCGCTTTTATTACCTGTGCGTTAACCGTAACAACCATTTCCAATGATGTTGGCACACATGGTCCCTACTATATCATGGCATTTATTTTTATTAATATTGGCGTTTATTTATTAATAATAGGAAATAAAGCGCGCAAAAAGATTGATACGGAAGCAGCACGTCTTTTTGAAGAAGAACGCCAACGCCGACGTCAAAAACCGTTAGAATAAATAATTAATAGCCATCTGGAATTTACGGCTTCGCCTTCGGTTTGGTTTTGCCGCTTGCCACTTCTGCTTCATATCGTGCACGCACCTTATCATATTCCGGATTAATACAAAATTTCCCCCAGCGGCGCATAACGCATAAGAGGCCAGCATCACTTTCGGGCGTCATGCCAGCATCCTTGGTTTGTGATATCCATTGCGTTAGTATTTCGCGGTGCTGAGCCAATGCTGCCTGATGCGCTGGATCAGCCGCTAAATTATGAATTTCATGCGGATCATTCTCCAAATCATAGAGTTCTTCAACTGGTCGATTGGGTCCAAAAAATAACATCTGTACCGAATCTAATTTACCTTGCTCGGCTAGCGTTTTAATTGCCTTCGTCACGGGCCAACCATCTTTATAGTTCGACTGCATATACGGACGATCCGTCAGATAATTTTTTAAATATTTATATTTTTTTGTCACTACCGCACGAATATGTTCGATAGTCCAGTCACAACGATCACGCGCACCTATTACATACGAACGAGGCGTATAGCTTTTCGATAAAATATCCTGTCCCTCAAAATGTGCTGGTAATGCTATCCCCGCTAGAGCCAAAGATGTTGGGCCCACATCAATGCCACTCACTAAATCATCATTGACTTGTCCAGCTGCAATATCTGGGCCTGAAATAAACATCGGCATGCGAATGCCACCTTCATAAAGAAACTGTTTATCACGATGCATACCGTAGCCATGATCGGAAAATAAAATAATATAGGTATTTTCTAAATGGCCGTCACGTTTTAACGCGGCTAATATTTTCCCCACCTCATTATCCGTAAAACGAATACAGTCGTAATGATGTGCTATATAAGCACGTACCTCGGGAATATCGGGGTAATACGGTGGCACGACAACCTTTGCCGGATCCATTTTTTCGTCTGCAGGTAATTTCACTTTTGCTTTGCCACCGCTAATTTGTATTTGACCAAAAAATGGCTTGTCTTTGGGGCACGCTGACCACTCGTTACCATCGACCGCACCCTTGAAATCCCATTTTTCATTGCGGTGATTATATAATTTTTTCGGGTCCCAGACAAAATTAAAATCGTCTTTATTCCCCCCTTCATTAAACGTATAGTAATCCGCCGCACGAAACTGTTCGGGAATAGTCGTTATATGTGACGGTAAAATATTGGCGTCAAAATCATTGCCCATTGATTGCCCACGAAAATCAGGGCGCGAACTACGATGATTATGCGCAGCAATCGAGGTTTGCATCATGCCGGTAATGACTGCAGAACGCGTTGCCGAACACACCCCAGCTGGGACATAAAAACGATTATAACGAATGCCTTGTGCGGCTAACTGATCCATGTTTGGCGTATGCGCCAATGTATCGCCATAGGTGCCAAACCAACAACTGACGTCTTCTAAATAAAGCCATAAAACATTCGGTCGTTTATTGCCCTCTGCTGTAGGACCTGTCGCAAGAAAGTACACGCTTAAAAATAATATAAAAAGAACTGAACGCATTTGCCACTCCTTACAGTAACCAACGGAAATGCTCTGACAATTTCATAGCATACATTGTAGTATTTGACTACAGCCACATGCACAAACAGGCATAAATTGATTAACGAGTGCGCTGTCTTAGTATTTTAAGCCTCATAAGGCCATAGACATACATTATCTAAATCAGGTTGCAGATATCTTTTGAGCGGCGCACCAAATGCCTTCTCAACCATTATACCTTATCATTTTCTTTATCCACAAGACTTCAAGAAGTGGTCTGACATTTAACATCGCCCATTGATCATCGCCTTAAAACAGTTGCGGATAAAATATTAATTATGCCAATAAATCATCAACTGGACTCACGACGCCGCCTGGGCCACGCGTTGATACATGCGTGTATATCATCGTAGTGCTAATATCTTTATGCCCTAATAATTCTTGTATGGAGCGAATGTCCTGACCGCGCTCTAATAAATGCGTCGCAAAACAATGCCGCAACGTATGCGAGCCAGCTTGCACCTGAATACCAGCCGCGCGATACGCAATGCGATACGTCGAAGCAATATGACTTTCATCTAAATGATGCCGTTTCAATTTTCCATCTTGAGGATCACGGCTTAATCGCTGACTCGCAAATACATAGTGCCATGACCAACGCGTCATTTGCGTCGGATATTTACGTGCAATTGCATAAGGCAAAGACACCTGCGCATATCCTTGTTCACCATCAATTTGATATTGCTGATGACGACCTGCTATATGTTCTTTCAGTGGGATAACCGTCACGCGCGGTAATGGCACAACACGATCTTTGTCACCCTTGCCCGCACGCACGACAATTATATGGCGCTCAAAATCAATGTCCTGAATACGCAAACGTA
>JAHEDF010000553.1 GCA_024641365.1 Planctomycetota bacterium
GCCGCACGATTTCGCCAGCATAGGCGTCTCCAGACGGTTCTCCCGTTACCACAAAGAGATCGCAGGTGTGAGCAAGCGCCATACGTTCGCAGCATCAGTACCCTCTCTAGAATGAAAAGACAGCATATGTTCCACTCCGCACCAGACACTATGCTTTGGACGTAGCAAATCCCTCGCTCCACGGCTTGCGTGAAGCTCCTCTTTGGCGAGTCTATAGGATCATTTCGGCGCGTTGTGCAGGAGTTTAGCCCCATGGCCAAATTGGTTTGTCAGACTGGACCTAAAGCAGGGCATGAATACCCGCTGACGAAGGACGTCATTACCATGGGCCGCCAGTCGTCCTGCGATGTGCAAATTTTGGATAATATGTCCAGCCGTGCACACTGTCAGATCCGCCGCGATGGGAAATTATATAGCCTGGTCGATTTAGGATCTCGTAATGGTACTTATTTAAATGATAAAAAAGTCAGTGAACGACAATTATCGTTTGGCGATCGCGTTCGTATTGGTGAAGCGGAATATAAATTCGTCAAAGAAGCCGGCGATGTCGAATTAAAAGATCTCTTATCAAAATATGACGTCATGGAAAAAATTGGCGAAGGCGGCATGGGCATCGTCTTTAAAGCCAATCAAAAGTCTATGAATCGTGTTGTGGCTTTAAAAATCCTTTCGCCAAAATATTCAGCGAAACAGCGTTTCGTCGATCAATTTATTAAAGAAGCGCGCGCTGCTGGCGCGCTCAACCATCCAAATATTATTCAGGTTCATGATGTTGGTACCGAAAATGATATTCATTATTTTTCGATGGAATATGTCGATGGCCCCACCTGCATGCAAGCATTGCGCGGGCAAGGTATATTTAAAATTCCAGAAGCCTTAGAAATTACGCGTCAAACAGCAAAGGCGCTCGAATACGCCCATAGCCAACGCTTAATCCATCAGGATATTAAACCTGATAATATAATGATTGGTGCAAATAACCAAGTGAAGCTGGCAGACCTTGGGATTAGTAAAACGTTTGATGAAGTCGAATCCGAAGAAGGCCCGAAACGCGTCATGGGCACACCCCATTACATGGCACCTGAAGCTGCGCTCGGGAAAAAAATTGATCACCGTGTCGATATTTATTCACTCGGTGCCACGTTGTACCATTTACTCACTGGTAAAACACCATTTTCAGGAACCAGCGCAACCGAAGTGCTCAAAGCGCACGTTATGGATCCATTGCCGGCGATTAGCGATTTAAATCCTGAAGTACCAGATGACGTGGTTGCATTGGTTGAGCGTTTGGTCGCGAAAAAACCCGAAGATCGTTATCAAAGTGCCGCTGAAGTCGTTACTGAAATTGCCCGTTTACAACAAGGGTTAGGCCTTGGCACAGAGCGCATCGGTGGCGGTGAAACCATGTTGCTGCGTCGTTATGTCAGTGGCGATAAAGGTGCACATCAAACTCCAGCCAATACGACGAATACCCGTACACCACGCGCGACTGAAGGTGGTGCCACTACCGCCGAGCGCACGCTGCGACGCAGTGGTGGCAGCAATGCCTTAGTTAAAGTCGGTGTTCTTTTTACGGTAGCCGTGATATTATTTATTGTTGGTAAAAGTGTCATCGGGGGTAGTGGTTCCAGTAGTACGACGCCAACGCCAACAAATAATAACACGCCACCGCCAGATACGACTGCTCCTGTAAACCCAACCAACCCAAATAACAGTGATCGCCAACATACGCTCGCTTTAAATGCACTTGAAACGCGTTTACGCAATAGTGGCGACGGCTTAGATTTAGATGCATTACGTGCTCAAGTTGAGGAATTACAAACACAGCGTTTAAGCAAAGAAAATCACACTCGTTCCACTCAGTTATTAACAAAAATTGGTGATTTATTACAATTACGCCATGCTAAAGCCCTTGAGAACGATTATGCAACCTTACGCACCGAAGTTCAAAAATTAGTCAATGAATATAATTTTGACTTAGCACTTCAACGTTTAGAGGCTTTCCCAGCTAAAGCGGAGCCACAAGTCGCAAATAAAGTTGGTTCTTTATTTGATGATGTCACCCGTGCTAAAACTTCTTATCACACCAATTTACGCTTAAAAATACAAACTGCTAGTAATCAAAAGAGCATTGCTAAATTAAAAGAATTACGTGATAAATTACCCGCGCCATTGCTTGGGACACAAGCGGAAACTGATATTAACACTGCTATTCAAGCCATTGAAAATGAACAACAAGCCGAACAAATGGCTATTGTAAAACAGGCTGCAAAAGACTTAATCCAATGGAATTTTGCTAATATTGATTCCGTGGCTACGAATACTCGCGCCTCAATGGGAACCACTGAAAACGGCAAGCAATTTGATGCTTACCACAATGCGGCAAATAAATTATCTGACATGGTTAAAGCCATTAGCGCTAATTTAAAAACCGCCAGCAAGCACCCACGTTATCGTGGTGTGTTAAAAGGATGGACTGATCCTGATTTACTCAGTGCCGACATGTCGGGAATACAAATTGAAATTGCTAGCGGTGGTACTGCTGGAATTAAATGGAGCGAATTACCGAATGAAGCCTTGCTCACGATTGTTAAATTAGTGTTAGTAAATGAGGCCGAAGCCTATGTTCCTGCAATTGAAACATTGAGTTCTGCTCAGGCATCTGCCGACGCTCCATGATATATTTTAATTATTTATTGGAACACTGCCCCTCCAATGGTTGAACCGGGCGAATCAAAATACAAAGGTGAAAAAAAATATGGCCCACGCAAAGGCATGGGCCGACTACGACGTGCCAATAGCCAAGACGCTGCTCGCATA
>JAHEDF010000554.1 GCA_024641365.1 Planctomycetota bacterium
GTCTTAGACGGCACCCATTTGGATTCCTATTTAATGGAATCGACACAAACATTTTATTGGGGTTCACTGTTTGCCGTGTCCGGTGGCGCAACATGGGACACCATCGATTTTGATAACGGTCGTCGCCAAGCGGGTACCAGTAGTCTTGATACGGTTCCCGAAGTACGAGCTGCCGCCAAACGCTTAGTTGAATTAGGTGCTGAAAAAGCCAAGCCCAATAAATTATTTTTAGTCTGGCATGCCGCCGATTGGATTTACCGACGTCAAACGCTAGTCGAGAAACAATGGTCGATTGAACAAATGATGGAAGCTGATTTACAAGAGATGAAAAAGCGTTCGTACTTAGCACCTATTTTAGCAGAGATCACTGAATAACGTTGTGCAATTGTATCAGCATCAGTAACATCCGTAATAATACGCACTGCGATGCAAAGGATTATCCATGGCTGATGTATTGGTCTTCGCTCCGCATCCCGACGATGCCGAAATTCATTGCGGCGGCACCATCGCAGCACACGTACGCCAAGGTGCTAAAGTTGTTGTGGTCGATGCCACACAAGGTGAATTAGGCAGTCGCGGTACACCAGCAACACGAGCACAAGAAGCCGAAGCTGCCAGTGACATATTAGGATTATCCGCACGAGAAAATTTACAGTTACCAGATGGCCATATTCCCAGCGATGACACAAAAGCACGCGCATTAATTGTTGATGCCATCAGACGTCATCGTCCACAAACGGTCTTATGTATTAACGAACAGGCTCATCATCCCGATCATCAAGCATTAGCGCGTTTAGTATCCGGCGCTATCAAAGCCGCTGCCTTACATAAATTCCCCACTCCCAGTAATACTCCAGCTGTCAGCGGTGTTCGTTTGTGGTATTACGAAGCCGAATTACCAATGCTGCCAACTATTTTAGTGCCCCTCACGCAAGCCGATTGGGATAAAAAAATAGCCGCCATTACATGTTACGGCAGTCAATTACACAAACCCGGCAGCACCGAACCAATAACCACCATAGCGGACCCCGCTTTTATGAAATGGATTGAAGCACGCGGTGTTACTTGGGGCTATCAGGCTGGCGCTGAATATGCAGAAGCATTTACGGGACTCACTGCAGCAAGAATTAGTAACCTTCAACGTATTTAATTACATACATACTTTTTTCAGGAGTTTCCCATGCAACGTTACGAATATAAATTCTTACGATTAGGCGAAGGCTGGCTTTCCGTAAAGCGTGAAGCACTAAATTCATATCAGTCAGAAGTAGAAAGGCATGCTCAAGAAGGCTGGCGATTGATTCAGGTATTTAGCCCTGGGATTGCTCCATATGGAGCAGCCAAATTTTATGAATTGATCTTTGAAAGACCGGTAACTTCGTAAGAAGTGCCACAGCAGCCACCACAGCAGCGACGGCCACGAATGTTTTTTTTCAATACCCGAAGCTATATGGTCGTCCCAGGGGGTTCTTAGTTATGTTCAAATGTGAGGAGAGCCGCAAAGCGGCATCGCCGGTTCAAATCCAAAACCACAAAAATAAACTAAATACTTCGGCAAGCACCGTCAGCGGGCCCAGGGGCAGCTGAACCCCTGGCGGGTGTAGCAGGCACCAATTTTGAATCATTTGCGACCCTCATGAAGGATAATGTGCACCATGAATTGAAAAAGTGACAATGAAGTCAAAAATCATGTGAGCGTGATCGCTTTCTAATGTTTTATGTGCGGGCGGTTAATCGTTTGAAACAAACTGCAACGTGGTTCAACAAATTGGAAGGTGGGCTCGATTATCTCAAAGATGCCATGCAAAAACTTATTCCCGCTTAATGCACACCGAAGATGCTTGTTCTAGATACCTCTAATGACCGCCATAGTTACCGAGAAATTTTATGCAAACGTAACGTAGCACACAGTTTGCAACGTTCATGACATTAATCTCGATACCAGTGTCGCAGCGTTAATGAGCGGTAAACAAATTGCCCTGATTCGTCCATTTGCAGATGAAAAAATCTATGCGCTAAGTAATTACGATCCATTTAGTTGTGCCTTCGTGCTCGCTCGTGGCATAGTCGGCGACAAAGATGGTTTCCTAAAAATTACTTCGCCGATCTACAAACAGGGATTCGATTTAAAGACCGGACAATGTTTGGGTGACATCAATATTACTATTCCAACCTTTCAAACGCGCGTTGAAGACGGTCTGATTTCCATATTAGTCTAGTCATCAACGTTCATGAACTGCATACCTCATATTGACGATAAATGTCACTGCCTCAATTCTTGGAGCCGTTGTGACGAAACAGGAAATGGGATTACGTGTAACTAAATAATCATAAACAATAAGTACACGAACTTGCTTTCAGCAGTCTACAATTCCAACAATTCATCAATCAATTACCCATATTAACGACCACACATACGCCAAATTAAGCGTATGTGTATTGTTGTTACTCTATAAAATAACGTGATTTACAACTATTTTGGTTAATAGCGCGCTTGTTGCCAGCAAATAGAACCTTGATTGCCATCTTCATCAACAAAAACATAAATTACACCACCATCACCTAATTTATAATCGACCAAATCTGACGCAATGCGATGATGGAAACGTTGTGGTCGACCAACAAGACCATCGATGTCGAGTGGTGCATTAGACCATAATGGATATCCGCCAACTTTAGTGCAGTCGCATCCCAGGTCATCAACCATATCAACCCAGGCATCGGATGCAGCAAGGTCAAGTCCAGTTGCATCAACATCTAAATCGACTGGTTCATTGATTTCATCTCCATACGCAACCTTCATTCCTTTCCAATCACCAG
>JAHEDF010000555.1 GCA_024641365.1 Planctomycetota bacterium
CGGTTAAGCCAATCGCTAAATGCACCCACACATAATACATAGCAAATGCCATGGCAGGAATACGACACATTTCTTGCCATTCCGGCCCCATGCTGCTTACATCTGTTTCCATCGCACGAATAGAATCAAGTAATTCTACGATGGCAGATTGATCTGGTTCGGAATTACGATTTTGCAATGCCAGCGTCATCGCAGCTTCAAGTAATGATGTTGCATGAAAAATACCGCCCTCAGCAAGCTGTAATGTAGGCGTTGGCATCGTGGCTGCGTACGCCACGATAATTTCATGTGCCCAGGCGTCGGCTGTATCTGGTGGAGCCACATTTATTGGCCATGGTGAATTATCACGATCACCGGCACACGATTCCCAACAATCATTTACTATAAGCAATGCTGAATCATGATTAACCAGCGACATATGAACATGGGCCGCTAAATAAAATAATAAAAATAATTGTGTTTCACTAACAACGTCACGAACTTCTCCGGGCAATGCATTACGCAAAGCATGCGCAATTTCATCAACGGTTTCCATTTCGTCGAGCTCACGCTCTGGGCCACCAATGGTGAGCGTTAATCCACGAGAATTACGACAAGAATTAATTGCCTGTCGCTCAATAAAGGACACCCATTTTGCATGGTCTGGTGTTTCATCTAGACCATCTCCAGCGGCAGCCATCGCTGCGACCTCGAAGTGATTTATCACTTCATCAAACCAATCTTGAGTTGTAGATGGGAGCGATGTCGGCATGGGCTTAGTAGACAAGCTTCACAATTGGCAACGCGCTGCCAAGCGAATCTCTTGGTATGTAAATTGGAAGTTGCGCTTGCTAATTGAATGGTTACGCGGAAGTAGTCGGTGCTTTTCGCACCATTTCTTCCCACGGGCGCGTGCACACTATTGGCTGATCACCAATGAGCCCGCCAAGCGTAGCATCAGACAAGCGAATTTGACTACGAGTCAGGACGCCATCACCACCTTGTGCTGGCAGCACTTGAATCATTTCAGCACGACCAAAATTGATATCTGGCCATTCGATTACTGCACTCATTAAATCATCTGCTACCAAATCCGCATCGGCAGGATGCAATACGATAAATGATTCGTCTGCTAAGCGGCGTACTATATACATGTTTTTATCGCCCATTTTGATGGGCAAATGAATAGCAATTTCACCATTTAATATACGCAATCCTCGTACACTAAAAACATTTAGTGGATCTATTTTATTTTTCACTTTTAACGGCGGCATCGCAATTCCATAACCATTTTTTAGAAGTGCCTCCCACGTCGAAGAATTAATAAGTACATGACTACGGCCAGCCGTCGCTTCAATACGTTGCGCTGAATTTACTGTGTCACCTAATACTGTATATTCTTTGCGCTCTTCTGTGCCTATATTCCCGGCAACAACCGCACCCGTATTTAATCCAATTCCCATAGCTAATGTAGCCTGGCCATCGCGCGCTTGAATACTATTAAAACCGACCAAAGCATTTTGCATAGCAAGGGCCGCGGTCACTCCATTGCTAGCGGCGTCGCCCTTGTCAATTGGTACGCCCCATACTGCCATAATTGCATCACCCATAAATTTATCGACTGAACCACTATTATTAGAAATACATGGAACCATGCGATTAAAATAGGCATTCATCATCGCAACAACACGATCTGGCGTCAACGTTTCTGACAGGCTGGTAAAACCAATCACATCGCTAAATAAAATGGTGGCTTGGTAGGTACTGCCACCCATTGCCATCGCGACATTGCCGGTTTTAACCTGATCGGCAAGCGCGCCCGGTAAATAACGAATTAAGTTGTTTCGCTGGGTAGTTTCCCGCTCCACATCCGACAGTAATTTTGCATTATGAACCGCAATTGCTGCTTGCTGACAAATAGCAACAGCCAAACCTAAATCTTCTCGATTAAATGCGCGCTTGCTGTCAGGTGTATCGATCTGCAATAAACCTAACACTTCTTCATTGACCATGAGCGGTATGGTCATGGCACTACGGATGCGTAATGAAACAATGGACATGCCTTGATCAAAATCACCTGCATTTTGATCATTGAATAAAAATGCTGAACGAGATTCTAATGCTTTTTTACAAATGGTCGTCGATACACTTAAATTTTCAGTCACACCTTTGCCACGACTACGCATGGCCTTGGCTTCTAAAGCCTCAACCGTATCGCCCAACATTAAGAATCCACGATCCGCTTGAGGGAACACTTCAAATAATTTTTCTAATATACGCGCAAATACTTCGTCTAATTTCGCAATATTTACTAAAGCTTTTGAAACGTCCATGATCGCATTGAGTCGTTGGGTCAATGCATTGGCGTCCATGCCTGTTGGCTGGATCTCGTTAATTTTCATCACGATCGATTGACTTAAATCGGTGTCGTGTTCTTTAAATCCAAATATCGAGCTCGAGTGCGCATCACTCGCTATGCGATGATTTTGTATGCGAATGCGCGTTTCGCCTAAACGAACGATGTCGCCTTCTTTTACTGCTATTGGATTTTGTAAACGATGGTCGTTTAAATACGTGCCATTCGATGAACCGTTATCACTGACACGTAATTCCGCGCCGTCCCAATCAAAACGAGCATGTTGGCGACTCGCATTTGCATCAGGCACTTCTAAAGAGCAGTCAGGACTGCGGCCACCAATTAATGATTTATTAACCGGTACGACTTCACCGGCACGTGCACCTGTTAAGAAGACCAGTTCGAACATGGCATCGACCTTAGTAATGGCCGCCTGCATCGGCAACCCCCGACACAGCTAATAACTGCAAACTCCAACAGCCGC
>JAHEDF010000556.1 GCA_024641365.1 Planctomycetota bacterium
AATTCACATTGAGTCCCAATTCCTCAATAAATTCTGGCGGCGCATTTAAAATATCTTGCGGCGCATGACCGGAATACACTTGTAATAACAATGCCACTAAACCACGGACTAACACCGCGTCACTATCAGCGGTGTAGATGACTTTACCGTCTTGTAATTCGGCATGCAGCCACACCGATGAAGAACAGCCACGTACTTTATTGTCATCGGTTTTAAGCGCTTCATCCATGGGCGCTAAATTTTTTGCTAAGCCGATAATAACTTTATAGCGGCTCTCCCAATCTGGCAGCGCTTGAAACTCGTCGACCAGTCTGGCCATATTTTGTAAAATACTCATGGGCGGGATGTTCGCGTGCGACGACGTTTCGCCAAGCCCGAGCCTGCCAAAGAGATTTTTTTAGTACGAGAGAGCTTTTTTATCGCACGTTCGCGTTTTAGTGCGGTGCTGCGATCAGCGACTTCTTCGTGCCAGACCAAACGCACCGGCAAACGGGCGCGCGTGTAGCGAGCGCCTTTGCCCGCGTTATGCGTCTCAACACGTCGCTCAATATTATCCGTCCAGCCACAATAGAGCGAACCATCTTTGCATTGCAGCAGATAAACAAATGCAGGCATGGCGCTTAGGGTCAATGATGGGAGGAGAAGTCAAATGGCGTTCGGAAGCTTAATAGCGTCCGGAAGTCCGGAAGTCTCAAGTTATTGTGCAGTTAATTAATACCAATTCCAGCTCACTATATCCTAAATAATAAGACACTTACATGGAGGGCCGGAGAAACGGAGAAGTACCAATGCGGAAATCCTGTGGTTAGTGAAAAAAGCACAGTTTTCCTCTTCGGTTCTCTGGTTCTCCATGTTAATCTGTTGCCATTACGAACATAATTAATTGTGGCTGCAAAAAGGCGGCGCTATGCGCGCATTGCCAAGCTAATTTTGTGAGCGCGGCAAACACCTTTTTGCATTTATTAAATATTTGCCCCTATTAAATTAATCGTGGGGCCCTCAAGACTTCCGGACTTCCGGACTTCCGGACTTCCGGACGCATTGAGGGACTTTCTACTTGATCCCACCCAACACCAATGACGCTCTTCTGCCATGCCCAAAACGGACCCGCGACTTGCTGAATTACAGGCCATGGCCGCAGAATTATCGGCGCATGATCAGCGTTATTATGCTAAGGCCGAACCAACGATTAGCGATGCCGATTATGATGATTTAAAAGATCGCTATGAACAATTAGCTGATGCGCTCAATATTCCGGTCGAAGAACGTCATCAAGCGACGCCGGGCAGTGATCATAGTGATGGCTTTCAAACCGTTACGCATGATCAACCGATGTTGTCATTAGAGAAAGCCAACACGGAAGCAGGCGCATTCATGCGCGAAGGCGAAGATGTTCCTATTCAAGAATTACCTGCTGATCGTGAACTGCGCAAACGAACCTCGTGGGGAAAATTAGAAGCCTGGGAACGTTCGCGCCGCAAAGAATTAGGACTGTCAGACAAAGATAAATTACCATTAGTTATTGAACCGAAAATTGATGGCATGTCGGTGAGTTTAATTTACGACAATGGCACCTTAGTTCGTGCTGCGACGCGCGGCGATGGCGTGACTGGCGATGATATTACCGCGCAAGTACGTGAATCCCAAGCGGTACCATTAACCATCGACGAAAAGAAACGCTTTGAAGTCCGTGGTGAATTATATTTACCGCATGCGGCATTTATCGCTTTGAATAAAGTACTCGAAAAGGCCGGAGAAAAAACTTTAGTTAATCCGCGCAATGGCTGCGCAGGACTGATGAAACGCAAAGACGCCGAGTATTTACGCGGCAAGGGCGTGCAGAGTTTTATTTATTTTATTCCGCCTGGTTTACATCAGATGCCGTTGCCATGCACACAAAGTGAACGTTTGGCGTGGTTGAAAAAACATGGTTTTTCAGTACATGCAGGCACCACGACGGTTAATGGTATAGAAGCTGCGTATGCAGCATGCCTACAATTTACACCGCAGCGCTCGACTTTGGACCATGATATTGATGGCATGGTGATTAAATTAGATGACACCACGACTTATGAACAGCTGGGTGAAACCGGACATCATCCGCGCTGGGGCATTGCCTATAAATTCCCGCCGGAACGAAAGGCAACATTATTAAAAGCCGTTACGGTACAGGTTGGAAAAACGGGACGATTAACACCAGTCGCTGAATTAGAACCCGTATTCGTGGCTGGCACGACCGTGTCGCGTGCGTCGCTACATAATTTTGCTGAGGTGGCCGCCAAAGATATTCGCATTGGCGATACCGTGATCGTGCAAAAAGCGGGTGAAATTATTCCCCAGGTAGTTGGCGTTGATCTCACCAAACGTCCACGTGAATCCGTTGCCTTATCGTGGCCAACTAATTGCCCAACTTGCAATAATGACGTTGTTGTCGTGCGCCGCAAAGACCCAAGCGGAAAAGAAAATGTCTCGCATTTTTGTCCCAACCCCGCTTGCGCTGATCAAGTGCGCGAACGCTTGCGTCATTTCGGTTCGCGTGATGCCATGGATATTCGCGGATTGGGATCGGCAGTCGTTGATGCCGTTTCAACGTCTTGTGGCGTATCCCGCCCCGATCAATTGTACCAACTGACAAGTCAGCAATTAGCAAATTTACAATTAGAAGATGATGTCAATGGCAAGCGCCGTTCGTTCGGACAAAAAAATGCCGACAATTTAATTGCGGCTTTACAAGAATCAAAAAAACAAGGTTTAGCCAATGTGCTCGCGGGATTGTCTATTGGTGGTTTAGGCACAAAATTAAGTGAAGATTTCGCCG